>JAXDJY010000152.1:0-2849 GCA_034667445.1 Actinomycetota bacterium
AGACGGGACAGCAGCTGACGGCATCTGCGCAGTTCAGGACGTACTCCGAGGAGATACGGGACCCCGTCGACGATCGCCTGCCATCGCCCATCCCAACCGGGTTCGGCCTCCTGATGGATCCGGACCAAGGGGTCCCGCACCACCACCATCGGTGCCGGCACCGAGGCGCGCAGGAGCCACTCGTAGGTCAGGCCGTAGTCGCCGGGGCAGGCCTCATCGAATGGCCCGATGGCGGTCTCGAACGCCTCGCGATCGACGAGAAGCGTCGAGGCGTGCAGTTCAGGGACCCGAGCACGGCAGAGGTCTTCATCCGTCACGGAGATGGCGGTCGGGACAACCGGAGTTCGGACGCCGTCTCGCCAGTATTCGACCCCTGAGAGCGCCACCCGAGCATCCTCGCCGGCGTGGAGCGCCTCCACCTGCGCCGAGAGTTTCCCCGCCACCCACTCGTCTCCGTCGTCACAGAACGCGACCAGATCGCTGAATGAAGCGTCCACGCCGGTGTTCCGTGCCCCCGCGCGTCCGGGCGTACGGGCGTTGCGCGTCACCACCAACGAATCCTGCTCGGCCGGCGTCGGGACGTCGGAGAGATCGAACGGTTCAGCCCCATCGAAGACGACCACGCACGTCAACACACCCGGGTAGTCCTGGGCGAAGATCGAGGCGAGTGCACGGCGGAGTTCGAAGGGACGGTCTGCTGTCGGGACCACCGCGGTGACGCTCGGCCACCCGGCAGCCGTCATGTCCTCCCTCAATACGCGCCGGTGGAGGACAGCAAAGCGGGCAGCGTCTTCGCAAGGATGTAGAGGTCATAGGCGATCGACCAGTTCTCGATGTAGAAGAGATCGAGCCGAACACAGTCGTCGAACGATAGCTCGCTCCTGCCACTTACCTGCCAGAGTCCGGTGATCCCCGGTGGCACCTCGAGCCGATCGAACTGCCAATCGGCGTACCTCGTCACCTCTTCCGGAAGCGGTGGGCGGGGTCCGACCAGACTCATGTCACCCTTGATCACGTTGATGAGCTGCGGGAACTCATCGAGGCTGAACTTGCGCAGGAAGCCACCAACCGGCGTCACGCGGGGGTCGTCCTTCAGTTTGAACATCAGGCCGTCCACGCCATGTTGTTCGCGGAGCTCGTCGATCATCTGGTCTGCTCCCAGCCGCATGGTGCGGAGCTTCAGGATGGTGAACGGGCGTCCGCGATGCCCCACCCGGCGCTGGCGGAAGAACACGGGGCCCGGAGATGAGAGCTTGATCGCGAGGCCGATGATGACGAACAGCGGCGAGAGCAAGAGGGTTCCGATCCCCGCCACGGTCAGATCGAAGGCGCGCTTCGCGACGACCTGCGTCCCGGTCAGTCGGACGGGACGAAGCGACAGCGCAGTGAGCCCACCCAGCGGCTGGACCGTCAAGCGCGAAGCGAGGACCTCGGGCATCGTTGCCGTGATCCGAACTTCGACACCCTCCAAACGGACCGCCTTCGCAACGTGACCCATCTCCTCGGGCGACATCGCGCTCGAGGCAACGAAGACGCATTCGGCGCCGGTATCCCGGATGAGATCGCGAAGGTCGGTCACCGAACCCATCACCGGCAGCCGCGAGGTGTTCTCCGAGGCAGCCTGCGTGGTGACCATGCCGATCGCCCTGAATCCGAACGCGGGACGGCCCATCACGTCCGCCAGATGCTCGGCTTCCTCGTTGGTGCCCACGATGAGTGTTGCGAAGGACAGCCGTCCCTTCGCGCGGGCTCGGCCGATCCAGTAGTGCCACACGCGTCGGGAGCCCAGACCGAGGATGAGGCCGAGTGCCCAGGACGCGGCGAGCCACGAGCGGGAGAACGAGGCCTGGGACCAGAAGGAGAGCGTGACGAGCCCCGTGAGACCCAGGGAAACCGCCAGGATGATCCGCCGGAACTCTTCGGCGGGTGTGAACCGGTAGGCGTCGTAGAGGTGGAAAGCCGTGTAGACGCCGATGACAACGATCGGAGCACCGAGCAGCAGCAGCAGGAAATCGCGTTCGGGGACCCGTACCCCGAAGCGGATCCAGTACGCGATCACCATCGCGAAGGCGACAGCCAGGGTGTCGGTGACGGCGACTAGACGATAGAGACGACGGTAATCTGCTCTGGCAGAGGAGATCTCGTCGTGATGAGCCCTGGGCGAGGCGAGGCGCAGGGTCCGGGCGTGCGTCCCCGCGGCGTTCGCATCCTCAACACGTCCTTGCATGTACCGCCTCCTGCGGGTGTCGCAGCTCTCCCGCGGCCCGACGCCTGGCTCGAACGGACCATACCTGGTTGAGTGCGGCCAACGCCATACGGCTAATGAACACTCTTACCAGCTGGATGTCGTATCGAAGGACCTAGGTCGGATGCCAGCCTCCCTCTAGTCCGGTTCCCCTAGCCCCCGAGCAGGTTCTGCAGGATCCGGATGGCTCCGGGACCGATGATCACGATGAACAGTGAGGGCATCACGCAGAGGATCAAGGGGAACACGATCTTCACGGGCGTCTGCTGGGCCTTGGCCTCGGCCCGCTGGCGGCGCTTGATCCGGAGTTGCTGAGCCTGGGTACGGAGCACACTGGCGATCGATACCCCGAACACGTCGGCTTGAACCATCGCCAGGGCGAAGGCGTTCAGTTCCTCGACATCCGTGCGCTCGGCCAGATGGCGGAAGGCGTCTGACCGAGGAACGCCCAGCTGGATCTCCTGGAGCATCCGCGCGAACTCCGACGACAAGACCCCCGGCACGTTCTGAACCACTTGGGAGATCGCCGAGTTCAGCGACAGCCCGGCTTCCACGCTGATGGTGAGCAGATCAAGCGTATCCGACAGGGTCTTCAGGATCTCTT
>JAXDJY010000153.1:0-3817 GCA_034667445.1 Actinomycetota bacterium
GGATCTTGTCGCGGTTCTTCCACAACTCGGTGAAGGTAGGCGTCGTCAATCCGTTCACGCCGCAAGCCCATGTGGGGTCTGGGTAGTTGAGAGGGGCGAGCTGGCCGTTGCGGCCGTCGTACCCACCGAGGCCCGCGTAATCCTGCAAGCTGCCCTTGTCCGAGTCGATCGGGCACACACTCGGCGACACGTTCCACGCTTGCGGGTTCGTATCGATATACCCGAACGCCGATCCACCGAAGCCACCAGCCCCGCCGCCGCCGTTGTCCTCCCAGAAGTGGCAGGTGGTACCGACGGGCACGTTGGGTATATCGCAGTTGCCCGATTGGAAGGAGCCGGCCTCGATCACGAACGGAACCGGGTTCGCCGAACCGCCGGCCACCCACTCGGCCGTGGCGTTCGCGGTCACGTTCGTGGAAGAGCCCGTGCCTACTACCGGCCCGAAGAAGATCGTTTGGGGAGCCGTGTAGCTGACCGTGACGTGGCCCGAGTCCCCAGTCTCGCAGCCAACAGTTTGCGCTGCAACGATATTGGTGGCACCACTGTTCAGGCCTGTCGCGTTCTTGCCCGCGTACTGGTCGGCGGCTGATTCAGGAGCCCCGGCGGCCGGTCCGCCCGGGTGCAGCGGCGTCGAGCTTCCCACGGCGCATGACTCGGCGGCCGCGAGGGCGGCGGCGTCGGCGGCGGTGACCATCGAGCGCCGCTTGACCAGGAGCCCGCCCACATCGATCACCAGCGTGAGCATGCCGAAGAGCGCCACGATGAGGATGGCCACGATGACGAGCGTCACGCCGCTCTCCTCGTGTGGGTCGATCCGCGCCAAGCGTGACATGTTCACTCGCATCGGAACGACCCCGAGATGTTGGGCTTCAGCTGTACGGTGGGCCCGAATGGGATGTTGATGCTGAACTGGTCCTTCATCGACTGCGGGAGGCTAGCGTAGGGGATGGTGATCGTGACCTCATCACCCACATTGGAGTCATCACACGTGGCAGATTGGGTGTAGGAGAAGTTCCCTGTGGTGAGCGAGCCGGCTGAGGCGCTCGCGATCGCCGCCTTCACGGTGCTTGCGTCTCCACGGACCGCAGCCACGCGTGCGCCCTCTCGGACGGCCGAACGCAGGTTCTGGGTCTGGAAGAACGCCAAGCCGTACTGCATCATCCCGAAGACGAGCATGACCAGAAGGCTGACGATGATGGCGAACTCGACGGCGGCAGCGCCGTCTTCGCGTCGGAGCTTCGACGAGATCTTCATCTATTCGGTTCACCTCCGGGGGGTCTAAAGCGTCACCGGCCTTCCACGTCCGCCCGGAGGAGCCGGGAGGACCTGAGCGGCCGGTGAGGACCGCTCTCGAGCAGTTGAACCTAGCTACCGGCACCGCCGATGGCTGTTCCGACACTCGAGAACTTCGTGTCGGCGTTCTTCCCGATGGCCGTCACCGCAACGATGATAACGGCGGCGATCAATGCGACCATGAGTGCGTACTCCACCGCTGTGGCGCCACCCTCCTCTTGAGCGCGACCCTTCAGGTCAGCCCACCAGGTCTGTGCGCCGGTGTAGATGCGAAGCAACATCTGTGTACCCCCTTCCGAAAAGGCCCGTCCGGTCCGAACCGTTCAGGCTCGGGCGGATGATACTTCCGCAACTCCGGAGGATAGGGAGATTCGGACGTCGCGGGTATTCCATCTTTCCCTGATAGTGGCTACGTAGTCCTACGTACGTACGCCTTCGACCAGGAGAAACGCGCTCAACATCGACGATGGTACCCCGTACCATGGCCAGGTGGGAAGCAGACGTGGACAATACTGACCGAACGGACGATGCACGTCCGACCAACGGCCTCGGCCGTTATACGGACAGGTTCTCCCTCCCGGGTGCCGCCATAGGGCTCGACCGAACGTGGGTGCTGATCGCAATGATCGTACCCGCGCTCGTTGCGTTCGTGAGCAAGACGTCGACCATCGACCTGGCGTACCACGTTCGGACGGGTCTCCAGATCCTGGCTACCCGCGGCGTTCCGCGCGTGGACACGTACAGTTTTGGAGCCTCGGGCTCGCCGTGGTTCGACCAGCAGTGGCTTTCGCAGGTCCTGTTCGCGGGGGCATGGAAGGCGGGTGGGTGGGCGACGGTGATCGCCCTCCGGGCGCTGATGGTGTCTGTCGGGATGGGGACCCTCTATCTGGCGTGCCGCTGGCTCGGGGCCCGAGTTCGAACCTCCGTGTTCCTGAGTGTGGGTGGGTTCCTCCTCGCCCTCCCGAACCTGAGCGCCCGGCCGCAGATCTTCGCGGTCCCCCTCTTCAGCGCCACCCTGTGGCTCCTGGCCTCCCGGCGAACCCACCCGCGCCGCCTGTGGCTCGTCCCGCCGCTGGTCGTGATCTGGTCGAACGTGCACGGCAGTTTCCCCCTGGCGCTCCTCATCGTCGGCCTGGCGCTCGCCGCGGATCTGCTGGATCGGGATCTCCGTTCGGCTGGAAGGACCGCCCTGACGCTTGTCGGCGTGGCGCTCGCGACAGCGGTCACCCCGTTCGGGCCGACCGTGTGGACCTACGTCTGGGACCTCCTGCGGAACCCGCAGATCCGCAAGGGGGTCTCGGAGTGGGAGCCGCCCCGGCTGGACTCCGTATGGGGTGTCGCGTTCTGGGCGAGCGCCGTGGGTGCGGTTGTTCTCGCGTGGATCCGGCGCTCCCACGTGCGGATCGTGGACATCCTGGCCCTGCTCGCCTTCGGCTTCATGGCTGCCGAGGCGGGTAGGAACGAGCTGTGGTGGGGGTTGGTGCTGCCGGTCGTCGTGGCGGGCTGGTTCCCGGGCCGCCCGGATGCGCTGGTACGAACGCCCTCCCACCGACGGGAAGGCCGACCGATCAAGCTCGTTCTGGTGGTGGCCACGATCGTGCTCCTCCCGTGGTGGCGTGGCACCTCGCCCGGCGCGTTCCTGAACGACGCTCCTACGGGCGTTGTGACCGCCGTCCGCGGGCAGCCGCCCGGCTCCCGGGTGTTCGCGCCGCAGGTCTGGGGTTCGTGGTTCGAACGGGAGGCTCCCGATCAGCTCGTGTTCCTGGATTCGCGGATCGAGCTCTACCCACCGCCGCTCTGGCAGGACTACGAGACGATGTACAACGCGAAACCCGGCTGGGAGGCGGCGATGACCCGCTGGCGCGTCAGCGTGGTCGCCCTGCCGAACGATGCTCCGCTGGAGAAGGTGATCGGCCACAGTCTCGGGTGGACCCAGATCTACGCGGGGAGTGACGGCGCCGTGTTCGTCGTTGCCGGAGCGGCCTGAGCCGTGTGAGCGTTACTCGGGTGCCCCCACCGTGACCAGGCCGGATCGCGCGGCGGCGCGGATGGCCGACATCCGGTTGCTGACACCGAGCTTCCCGTAGATCCGGGCGAGGTGGGTGGTGACAGTTCGTTCGCGAACGCCCAGCCGGAGGGCGATCTCGCGGGCGGTGAGCCCTTCGGCCGCGACCACCAGGACCTCGCGTTCGCGTTCGGTCAGTTTGATCTCGACCTCCGCGCGACGCTCCAACCCCTGGGCGATGTGGCCCACGCGAACCCCCGTGGGGGTAGCGAGCACCATCTCGTGGTTGGCGGCCTTGCGGAGCGCCTGGAGGAATTCGATCGGGTCGATGTTCTTGTCTACGAAACCATCCGCGCCGACGAACAATGCCCGGCTGATCGTGGTCGGATCTGCGTTGGCACCCATGCCGAGGATGGCGTGGGAGGGGAACCGCTCGCGGAGGGCCCTGATGAGCCAGAACGCGTCGAACTCCCCCGACATGGCCAGGCCGACCAGCACCACTACCCTGGTTCGGCGTAC
>JAXDJY010000154.1:0-8609 GCA_034667445.1 Actinomycetota bacterium
ATTAGGAATGCGCCGGTGGTACCCACCACGACGAAGTCCGCCACGCCGTCACGAGGGATCGTCCAGAACGTGAACGGATCGAGTCGGTCGAGCTGTTTGGCGACCTTCGTTCGTCCCTCGGCCAGGCGTTCAGCCATGCTGGTTTCACCTCTCCCCATCTCTGCGGTGTCGGCTCGTCGGGGAGCAATCTTGAGCACGAACCAGGGGGTCCCGCCCTAGGCCAGACCGAGGCCGGTCATGAGCGCGCGGAGGGTCAGCCCGAAGCAGATGAACGCCGCAGCGGCGAACGGGACCCACGTCGCCAGGGGTCGCTCGCCGGGTTCGGACCGGTTCAGATCGCGGGCAAGGCTGTGCGCGATCACGAGGATGACGATGGGCCCGAAGCCGTAGACGTAGTGAAGCCAGACGTCGGGTCGCTTGCCCAAGGCCAGAAGCACGAGCCCGATGAGCGCCTGGAGGCCGGCGAGGACCTGCGCGACCGAGAGCCACACCCAGAACTTCTCGCCCGGATCGCGCTTCGTGAGCGCGGCGCCCAACCCCCAGATCCATCCCACGGCGAACACGCCCACCACCAGGAACCCGACGTACTTGTGGACCTCCGGCACGCAGGGGAGTCTACGGGAGCGCGTCTTGCCGGCAGACCAGAGGTCGGTGGCACGGCCTCCAACGTGTCGGGAACCGCTGATAGGGTCGCGCCGTGACCGATCCCACGCGCATCCTCGAGCGCCTGAACCCGGCGCAGCGGGAGGCGGCCGAGGCCGTGCGGGGACCGGTGGCCATCCTCGCGGGCGCCGGGACCGGCAAGACCACGACGATCACGCGCCGCATCGCCTATCAGGTGGCGACCGGCACCTTCCCCGCAGGGCAGATCCTGGCCGTCACGTTCACCGAGAAAGCCTCGGGCGAGCTGAAGACCAGGCTCGCAGACCTCGGCGTCACGGGGGTGGACGCCCGAACGTTCCACTCCGCCGCGCTCTCCCAGCTCCGCGGCCTGTGGGAACGGCACACCGGCGAACCGCTCCCCGATATCCTCGATTCGAAGGCACCGCTGGTGGCCTCGCTCGCGAACGCGCTCCCGCCGCCGCACAAGTTCCTGCCGCGCAGCGAGCTTGCGGGCGAGATCGAGTGGGCGAAGAACCGGCGGATCACCCCCGCGGCCTACCTCGAAGCGCTCGAGACGCTCGATCACGAACCCCCGATCCCCGCCGAGTTCATGGAGCGCATCTTCGACGGGTACGAACGGCGAAAGGTGCGGGTGGGGCGGATCGACTTCGAAGACATGCTGGGCCTTGCGGTCGACCTCTTCGACCGCTACCCCGCGGCCGCCGCGACGGTCCGTGAACGTTTCCGAGCGTTCACGGTGGACGAATACCAGGACGTCAACGACCTCCAGGCGGCGCTGCTGGATCGGTGGCTCGGCGATCGCGACGAGCTCTGCGTGGTGGGTGACGACTACCAGACCATCTACACCTTCACCGGTGCCTCACCCTCCCACCTGCTGGGATTCCCGGATCGGTTCCCGGGAGCGACCGTGATCCGGCTGGAGGAGAACTACCGTTCGTCGCCGCAGATCCTCGCGGTTGCGAACGCCCTCGCGGGCAAGATGGGCGGGTTCCACAAGGAGTTGCGATCCACCGGGGGAGACGGTCCCAACCCGACGGCGCGCGCCGTGGTGGATGGGAAGGCAGAAGTTGCGTTCGTCGTGTCGACGTGCCGGGAACTCAACGCGGCGGGGACGCCGTGGGATGAGATCGCGGTCCTCTATCGGGTGAACGCGCGCTCCGAGCTGTACGAGGAAGCGTTCGCCGCCGGGGGGATCGCGTACCAGGTCCGCGACGGGGCATTCCTGCGCCGCCCCGGACCGCGCGCCCTCTTGAGCCGACTCCGGCGGGCGCCGCAGGGATCCGACGTGGCCGCGACGGTAACAGCGGCGACCGACGAACTCGGCTACGACACCGAAGCGACCCCGGACGCCGATGAGGAGGTCACGCGACAGGCAGACCTCGGGCGCCTGCGGGCGATCGCCGCCGAATATCAGGCCTCCGTCGGTTCGGACGCCACCGTTCCCGGCTTCCTGGCAGAACTCGAACACCGCTTCGCCGTCCAACAGCAAGGGCGCGGCGTGCAGCTCATGACGTTCCACCGCGCCAAGGGCCTCGAGTTCGACGCGGTGTTCCTGCCGCGCCTCCTGGACGGTGAACTCCCCTACAAGGCTCGTCGGACTGAAGCCGATCCGGAGGAGGAGCGCCGGCTCCTCTATGTGGGCCTCACCCGGGCACGGACGCATCTGTTTCTCTCGTGGCCCCGCGAGATGCGCACCACGCCATCACCGTTCCTCCAGGAGCTGGGGGTCGTGGCACCGCCGGCGGCACGGCCGGAGCGATCGCGAGGCGCCGGGAAGCCCGTGGGCCCGCCCGTCGGTGGCCCGTTGTTCGACCGGCTGAAGGCCTGGCGCAGGACCCGTGCCGATGCCGACGGCGTTCCCGCGTACGTGATCTTCCACGACGCGACACTCGCCCAGATAGCCGAACGCAAACCCCGCGACCGCACCGGTCTCGCCGCCATCGGCGGTGTCGGCCCGACCAAGCTGGAACGCTACGCGGACGAAGTGCTGAGCATCGTCTCCGCAGAGTAAGGGGGCCGCGCCCGGCTCCTTCTACAGTCGGGTGAGGACGGCCGCGAGCGCCAGCAGCGGGACCGCGAGCGATAGGAGTTTCAGTGCGTGTTCCGGGGCGGCGCGAAGCGCCGCCCCTGTGAGGGGCTCCTCCGTGCCGCCGTGCAGGGTCAGTGTTCCCTGCACACCGGCCACGTTCCGACGGAGATGTCGTACCGGTGTCGAGAGGGTTCGTTGTGCGGCGGAAAGCGCCACGCATCCCGCGGCGAGGAGGAACGCGGGCACCCGCAGCGCATCGGCTTGCGCGAGATAGGCCGTGATCACGGGGAACCCACCCCACGCGACCGAGAACCAGAGATCCGAATGGAAG
Organism: Actinomycetota bacterium; assembly: GCA_034667445.1. GTDB lineage: Bacteria > Actinomycetota > UBA4738 > UBA4738 > HRBIN12 > JANXVR01. Next base: position 2,985 of record JAXDJY010000154.1, read on the forward strand.
GCCCCTCCGAAAAGCTCGAGGTTGTACGCGAGAACCAGGAATACCCCCACCGGGATGCAGATCGCGAGCCATCCGCTCGCGGACACCACGCCGTGCACCCCCAAAGCGACCGCCCCCGACAGCCCCGCAACCGCGAGCGCGACCAGCACGCCCGAAGGGATCCTGGTTCGAAGCGGCCGCCCTCGGAGTTCGTCCAAGGCGTGCGCCGCCAGGCCCATCGCCAGGAAGAATGCGGCGAGTGATTCCACGAGCCACCGCACCCGGAAATGCGGGGCGATGGCTGCCCCGAGCGCCACGTAGGAGAGATGCCACAAGGTGTACGGCGGGTGCAGGAGCGTCCAGTAGTCGCGCCAGCCACCTGCGGTCAGCGCGTAGAACGCCGGTGCCCGCTCCCCGTCACTAGCCACTGAGTTCGCCCCACCACACGATGCCGGCCCCGAGCGACATCACCCGCGAATGCACCCGCCGGATCCCCGCCTCCTGCCACCACCACGCCTGCGCCGCGAGGTCGTGGTCGCGGTAGAAGGCCGTGATGTTCGGCCCAAGGAACTCCCCCGTCGCTCTCCATCCCGGCGACACGAGCCTCCCGATCACCGGCATCGCATGCCGCGTGTACGCGAACCAGCCCGCGTGCAGCATCGGCTGCGCCGGCTCGTGAAACTCCAGGCACGCGATCCTCCCGCCAGGACGGAGCACCCGCGCGAGCTCCTTCATCGTGGCCGCGGGGTCGTTCACGTATCGCAACAGATAGGTGAACGACACAGCGTCGAACGTTGCATCGTCGAACGGCAACCGCTCGGCTCGACCGAGCACCGGATGAAGGTTCCCCGCAAGTCCGGCCGCGCGCGTCGCCGGGCGGCCCGCCCGGAGCATCGCCTCGCTTGGGTCGAGCTGGATCACGCGCGCGCCCCCCGCACCGATCCGCCGGGCCACCAATCCGGTCCCACTCGCAACGTCGAGGACCAACTGACCCGGCTCGGGTCGGAGTTCCCGGACCATCGCGCGCCGCCACCGTCCGTCCTGTCCAAAGGAAAGCACTGCACCCATCCACTCGTACTCGGCCGCGATCCCCGCGAACAGCGCGTGCGCGTGGCGGGCTCGTGCGTCCATCACCGCTCGCGGATCAGTGCGGGAACGTCCGCCAACGAATCCACGACGTGGTCGGGCTTGTCGTTACCCTGCAAGAGGTCTGACTCCCGGAACTTCCCCGTCCTGACCTGGATGCCCGTGAGCCCTGCTGCCTGAGCAGCGAGCACATCGTTCACGATGTCGTCACCGACCATCGCGACGGAGCCCGCGGGCAGACCGAGCATGTCGAGGGCCGCGTGGAAGAACGTCGGGGACGGCTTCCCGCACACCGCCGCCGTGGTTCCCGTCGCCATCTCGAGCGCGGCGACGTACGCGCCGCCGTCGAGCTCCAAGCCCTGCTGTGTCTTCCAGTAGCGGTTGCGATGCATCGCGACCAAGGGCGCACCACCGGCTACCCGTCGGAAGCTCCTGTTGATGATGTCGTAGGTGAACGCGTCGCTCGCCCCGCCGAGCACCACGACGTCGGCATCCTCCGGCGCGTCGACGAGCTCCACACCGTCCAGGTCCGCACCCGGTTCACCATCCGACAGTACATACGTCGATGCCCCAGGATGGTTCGCTCGCAGGTATCCCGCCGTGGCCACCACCGCGGTGATGATGTCATCGGCGTCGAGGGCGAACCCGGCCGCGTTCAGGAGTTGCGCGAGCTCCCGGCGGGTGTGCGTGGTGGTGTTCGTGATGAGACGGAAGGGGACGTCATCGGCGCGGAGCCGTTCGAGCGCGGCCACCGAGCCGGGGATCGCTTCCCATGAGACGGTGAGCACCCCGTCGATATCCAGGAGCAGTCCCTCGATCACGGGAGCGTCGTTCCAGCACTAGTCGCGGTTCCTTCCGGCTGCCCGCCGATGCTCTTCGCGAGATCCAGCCGTACTCCGGCGCGTTTGCGCGCTCGCTCCACCTCACCAGGAGGTTCCACCCCGCGGGCCCGCATCTTGTACTCGTTGTAGGGGGCGATGTAGCGGAACTTCGCCGGCAGAAGGGGCCGAGTCGCCCGGATGGCGGCGAACGTCGCCGACATCGCGACTTCTTTCGCCGCGCCCACGCGCACATCGTAGAGATCGCGGAGCAACGGCGGCAGGGTCGCGAACGCCAACCGAGATACGCCCTTGAGCACCGGCCGCCACTCGGCTTCGGGTGGCGGCGAGAGGAAGAGATCGGCCACACGCCGCGCGGATTCGGTGACGCGGAAGGTGCCGGCGTCGGCAAGATCGGCCAGGTAGGCGCGCAGCGCAGGAACCGTCGGCGGGATCATCTCGCGGGGGACGAGCATCATCTCCGCAGCGAGCATCTGCTCCTCATGGAACCGCTGACGGCCGTCTGCATCCAGCTTGCCGACGGTGAGCTCCTCGAACAAGAGCGCGCAGTCCACCAAGCATGCATGCACGTAGAGGAGGAGCTCGGGATCCAGCGCGTCATACGGCAGGCCGGTGATCTCATCGACGCCGTGGATCCGCGTGTGGACGTCGTTGATCCGTTCCGCTGCGGCGTCGGCTTCTGCTTTGGTCCCGAACGTGACCGCATACGTCAGGATCAGCGTGCGCTGCAACCGTTTCCATGGGTTCCGTTCGTAGAAGCCGGTATGCCGGGCGCCGGCAATCACCAGGGGGTGTGCAGCCTGCATCAGGACCGCACGAGCCCCGCCGAACAGCACGGTGATCTCCTTGTGGACCTGCCAGCTCACGCTTTCAGGACCGAAGTAGCCGGTGTCCTGCGTGAGTGCCATGCACCCATGCTAGCCGGAGGTGTGAACACGGTCGGGCTTTATGTGTTGCTGGACACTGACGGATCGTCGTGGGAGCATCCCCACCCCGGGTGGCCCGCGCCTGGACCACACATGACCGTCGTTATCCCCATCGTCGTTCTCGCGATGTTCGCGGGCCTGGTTGCGGGTGGAAGTATCCGCTCGTTCGAACGCGTGCGTGTCCATTGGTGGGGAGCTGCGGTCGTCGGGCTCCTGCTACAGGCGGCACCGCTGGGCCGGGACCACGGGCTGGTCGTTGCCGCCCTCGCCGGTTCCTATTGCCTTCTCGTGGCGTTCGCGGTCATGAATCGGCGATTGCCCGGCGCCTGGTTCGTCATGCTCGGACTCGGGATGAACATCGCCGTGGTTGTGCCCAATGCCGGCATGCCCGTCAGCCTGGAGGCGGTTCGCGATGCAGGAGGTCACACCACGCCGCTTCGATCGACGACGTTAAACATCACGCGATGACCAACGGTGATGGGCTCGGGTTCCTAGGTGATGTGATCCCCGTCCCGGCGCCCATCGGCATCGTGTTGTCGGCCGGCGATGTATTGCTCTACACGGGGATCGCGTGGTTCCTGATCGCCGTCACGCTCGGGCGGTCTGCCGAGAACCATCGTCCTCCGGCTCGCTGGTTCCTGATGTACCGGGGGAAGCACCTGCCGGTGGAATCGCGCCTGCCGAGGAAGACCCTGACGCAGGCGGCGGCGGCGAACCGGACGTCGGGCTCTGCTGCAAGAGTGCGATCGGGAATCTGACGGTGATCGCTGCTCCCGCATCGGGGGCGCTCTTCACCTCGAACGTCCCACCACCGACCTGCGCGCGCTCGCGCATGATGGCCATCCCGAAATGGCCCTCCGGCCCCGGCGCGTCGGAGTCGAACCCCACCCCGTTGTCGCGGAGTTCCAGTTCGATGAACTCCCCCGATTCACGAACCGCGATCCACATGTCGCTCGCCTCGGCGTGCTTGAGCGCGTTCATCAACCCCTCACGGGCGATCTGATACAGGAGGAGTGCGATCGGCGCCGGCAAGTCGATGTCGGCGATGTCTCGATGGAAGCGCACACCGGATTCACGTCCGACCTCGTCCGTGAACGACTCGAGCGCCTCCGCGAGACCCTTCGCTCCCAACGGGGATCGATGGAGATCGCGGATCAATGCCCGGATGCGGTCCGACGTGTCCTGCTTGGATTCACGGATCTTCTCGAGTTGATTCATGACCTCGGCGGACTCGCCCTTCTCGAGCAACTTCCGTGCGACGTCCACCTGGATGGAGAGACGGAACAGGATCTGTGCGAGGTCGTCGTGCAGGTACGCGGCGATCTGCGTCCGTTCGTCCGCGCGCTCCTCCGCCATGGCGTTCGATAAGGAACGGAGCACTTGTTCTCGCTCCTGGAGTTCCTTGTGCGCCAGTTGCAGAGCGAGAGATCTGATGAACATCTGCCGGGCAAACAGAAGCGGAGCCAGAACTGTAATGACTGACCACACTCCGACACCCGGTAAGTAGTAGAGCTTGGCCAGAACAGTGCCGAGTACCCCTAGACCGACGTAACTGATCAGGAACTCCTGTCCACGACCGAGAAGCTCACGCAGCACGCGTAGAGGCTTGTCTCCGTACCCAAAGGAGACTGCCGCCGTAACCAGACCGATGTTGATTACGTAATCGACGACTGTCGCGACAAGGGCTGCCGGAATCATTCGGCTGAGGGGATGGCTGATGCTCGACAGGCGATGAAAGACTTCGCTCGACGCCATGACAGCCAAAGCGACTTGACTTCGATTGAACAGTGCTCGAACTAGCGACACTTCTCGGTGGTATTCCCGCGGATCGCACTCTCCGAGGAACGCAACCAATCCCGCCAACGGGGGCGCGAAGATGATTGCGACGGCGGTAAGCAACGTGAATCCGAGGCTCACCTGTACACCTGCCCAAGTGGTTACAGGTAGGAGCTCCACAACGGCGACCATTGCTACCCAGGCGATCAGGATCGGAGAGAGCGAATCCGTCGAGTTGGTGAGGAGCAGCGCCAAGACGGTGAGCGTTGGGACTACGACCAGCAGGCCATAAGCGGTTGCGGCCGTAAACGGCCGAAGTCGCATTGGGTCTCTAGTGGATAACTCATCCGGGGGCACGACACGCTCCTTTGCTGTCGTATCTGGCCATCTTCCCTCGGCCAGCGTCGCGAGTGAAGCATCAACTGCAGACCGCTAGTTCATGTGGAGTAGGTCGAATCTCGGGCTTGTCCCCCGACCAGGGGTCACCCGATAGTGTCCATCAGTGTCCCCCGCTTGGGGTCCCTGAGATTCGGTCGGTACTAGACCGACTACCAGCAGAGGGAGGGAATACCCACATGCAGACTGCGAAGCGCATTGCCATCGCACTTGGATCACTCTTGGCCGTGATCGTCGCCGGGGGTGCCCACTACCGCTTCTGAGAGCGGCGAACTTTGAAGAACATGGCCCGGGGCAACCGGGCCATTTCTTTGATTCCTGTCTGGTACTAGGACCGGACAGGGGGCATCTACGAGCCCGGCAGATCTGGCGGCAGTACCGCGCTAACCCGCGTTCCGGAACCAAGCTCGGAATCAATTTGTACAACTCCCCCAGCCGATAGCGCGCGCTCCCGCATCAGATGCAGACCACAGTGATTCCCGGGGCCGATTTGGCTGACATCGAACCCAGCGCCGTCATCCTCAATCACCAGCTGGATACGCCGGTCTTCGCCTTTTCGGATGGAGACCGTGATGATGGAGGCTCTCGCGTGGTTCGAGGCATTCGTCATCGCCTCGCGCGCG
>JAXDJY010000155.1:0-3400 GCA_034667445.1 Actinomycetota bacterium
CGGGGACGGCGATGTGCAGCGGCGTTCGTTCCCCAACTCGTTCCGTGGACACGTGCGGGCGGCCGGTTACGAGCACATCCGCACCTTGGGATTGGTCGAGGAGGCCGAGCGGATCGGCCGCGAGGCCGTCGAGCTCCTGTCGGCGCCCGAATGCCCGAGTGAGATGACGACCCTCATCCTGGATTCGGGGCAGATGGAACTCCAGATCCACGAATCCATCGGTCACCCCGTCGAACTGGACCGCGTACTCGGTATGGAGGAGGCCTACGCCGGCGGCTCGTTCGTGACCTCGGCAGATCGTGGAACGCTGAAGTACGGGAGCCCGCTCGTCAGCATCACCGCCGACGCATCGCTTCCCGGCGGCCTCGGGACGTTCGGGTGGGACGACGAAGGCGTTCCCGCGCAATCAACACCGATCCTGGTCGACGGCATCTTCCAGAACTTCTTGACCAGCCGGGAGACGGCGCCGATCATCGGTGACAGCTCCAACGGAACTTCGCGAGCGGACGGATGGAGCCACCTGCCGCTCATCCGCATGACCAACATCTCCATCGAACCGCGTGAGGGAACGCTCGCCGAGATCATCGCCGACACGCCGAACGGCATCTTCATGACGACCAACACCAGCTGGTCGATCGACGACAAGCGGATCAACTTCCAGTTCGGGTGCGAGATGGCCTATCGCATCGAGAACGGGAAGCTCACCACGCTGTACAGGAACCCGAACTACACGGGCATCACGCCGGAGTTCTGGGGGTCGTGCGATGCGGTGGCGGGCCGCGAGGACTGGGTGGTGTGGGGCACGCCGAATTGCGGGAAGGGCCAGCCGGGACAGGTGGGCCGCGTCGGGCACGGCGCCAGTCCGGCACGGTTCCGCAACGTCCAGGTGGGCGTTCGCTGATGCCCGGGCTCCTGGGACGCGACGGGTTCGAGGAAGTGGCCGCCGCAGCGCTCGAGCTCCCCGGGGTGGACGGCGTCGAGGTCCTCCTCATGCACGAGTGGGGCGGCAACACGCGCTTCGCGAACTCCGAGATCCATCAGAGCACCGCGCGCGAGGACACGGATCTCCGCGTCCGGGTGATCAGCAAAGACCGGGTCGGAGTCTCCTCGACCAACGAGTGCACACGCGAGGGAGCACGCCGGGCCGCAGAGAGCGCGAAAGAGATGGCCGAGATCGTCTCGCCCGATCAGCTGTGGCCGGGCCTCACGCCGAAGACGCACACACCGGACCTCCAGCGTTTCGACGAGGCCACCGCGAGCGCGTCGCCGGAGGAGCGGGCCGAGGCCGTTGCGACGCTCATCGGCCAGACCCCGGCGGGGTTCGTAGCGGCGGGCGCCTACGAGACGATGGCGTCGGAGGTCGGCCTGGCGAACACCGAGGGGCAGGTCTGCTGGGGATCACTGACGCAGGCATCGATCACCACGGTGATGAACGGGGGCGGGTCCGCGAGCGGGTTCGCCGAGCTGTTCTCCGGAACCGCCGGCGGGGTCGACGCCGAGGCGGTGGGACGGAAGGCGGCAGCAAAGGCTGCCGCCTCGCGCGATCCGAAGCCGTTGGATCCTGGGATCTACCCCGTGGTGCTGGAGCCTGCCGCGGTCGGGACCCTGGCCGGGTTCCTGGCGTGGGTGGGGTTCGGCGGACGCGACTACTTCGAAGACCGCTCCTGCTTCAGCGGGAAAGAGGGCGAGCGCGTCGCCGCGCCCGGGATCACCATCGTGGACGACCCGACACACGCGGACACGCTCGCGTTGGGGTTCGACTTCGAGGGCGAACCACACCGGCGCGTCGACCTCATCACCGACGGCGTGTTCCAGAGCGCGGTGTATGACCGCCGGATCGGGAAGGAGGCAGGTGTGCCCTCGACCGGTCACGGGCTGCCATCGCCCAACCCCGAAGGGCCGTTCCCGCTCAACCTCTCCGTGGAGCCCGGAAACGCCACGGTGGAACAGATGATCGCTGCAACCGAACGAGGGGTGTTGGTCACGCGCTTCCACTATTCGAACGTCGTGAATCCGGTGGAATCGTCGATCACGGGGATGACGCGCGACGGCACGTTCCTCATCGAGAACGGAGAGATCGCCGGACCCGTCATGAACTTCCGGTTCACCCAGTCCATCATCGCCGCTCTGTCCTCGGCGACCATGGTCGGCAACACATCGGAACTTGCGAGCGAGTTCTTCTTCTCCTCCTCGCGGGTCCCGGCGCTCAAGATCGAGGAGTTCAACTTCAGCGGCCGGAGCGACCACTAGCGCGGTAGGCTCTGGGCCCGAGTTCGCAGGAGGGGCCATGCAGGTCGCAGACGTGATGCACACCGACGTGAAGACCGCCGACAGCGGCGACACGTTCGCCGATGTGGCCAAGCTCATGCGCACGAACGGAATCTCCTCCGTGGTGGTGCTGGAGGGCAAGAAGCTCGCCGGCATCGTGACCGAACGCGACATCGTGAACCTGGTTGCGGCGGGTGGCGACCCCCACAGCGTGAAGGTTGCCCACGGCATGACTCGTCGCGATCTGGAGACCGTCGGCTCGAAAACCGACCTGAACGACGTCGCCGCGCACATGGTGAGCCGGAACATCCGTCACCTGCCGGTGGTGGACCGGGGCCGAGTGGTCGGGATCATCTCCATCCGCGATCTCACGAAGTGGGCGGCAGAGGAATTGGCCGGCGGCCACGAGATGCCGGACATCGCGAGCAGCCACACGGCTCTCAAGGCCGCGAGCGAACTGCAGAAACAGCGCCGCAAGGGCGCCTGAGCGCGGCGCTTCGGCTAAGGGCTCAACACGAACGGCGTGCTGGGTGCCCACGGCTGGACGAACAGCTGCACCGCATCCCAGGGGATCGTGCATCTAACCTGATCTTCCCCTTCGCCTTCGAACCAATGGATGCCCGTCGCATCGGAGAATGCCTCATCCGGAATCACATCCTGGCTTCCATCTCGGTATTTCACGATCGCCATGTATCCCCTCCTGCGGGCACGCGGAAATCTGCCCAGACCACCGCTGGGAGGGACTGTTGCATGAGAGAGCCTCGGTTCGCATCCCCCTAGGCGACTAGGTATCCGTTGCCTCCGAGCGTAGATTCCCCGGTTAAGAGGTGAGCTCCTCCAGCACCCCGGGGATCTCCTTCAGGGTGTGCACGGCGGCGTCGGCCTCGGCCAGTTGTGGACCCGTCGGATCGGCCGGAGCTTCGCCCCGCAGTACCCACACCGCGCGCATGCCCGATGTTTTCGCGGGGATCACGTCGTAATCCAAACGATCGCCGAGCATCACGGAGTGCGTCGGCGAGACGCCTGCCGTATAGAGGACGTGGGCGAAAAGCCGTGGGTCGGGCTTCTCGAGGCCGATGTCCTCGCTCACGCCCCAGATCTCGAAGAACTCCTCGATGCCGTCGCGAGCCAT
>JAXDJY010000156.1:0-3978 GCA_034667445.1 Actinomycetota bacterium
ACTACGTGTTCATCGCTCGGCAGGAAGAGGTGCTCCGGGTGAGTGCCAGCAGTGTGGCCTCGATCACCAAGGCCCGCTAGGGCATCTCTAGAGGTTTACCGATCCGGGCTTCGGGTATGGCAAGCCAACATCGCTCGATGGGTAGGGGGTCCATCCGATCAGGCGCCTTGAACTCGACCGCTCGCCGGTGGCCGCACGGATCGCCCGAGAGGCCGTCCGGGAAGAGTTCGCTGGCCGCTTCTCCGAGGAGGCGGTGGCAGCAGCTGAACTGGGTGCCTCTGAGCTCGTCACGAACGCTGTGAAGTACGGGACCCCCGGCATCATCCTCACGGTCCACGATGGGGATGGCTACCTTCATGTTGAGGTTGAGGATCGGGGGAGTTCATTCGACCCCTTGGCTCGCGGCTCCGAAGGAGGGTTCGGGTTGCGGGTCGTCTCCACCTTGGCGGAGGACTGGGGTCAAAGGAGCACCGACTATGGCCTGCTGGTATGGGCGAAGTTCCCACCTGGTGCTCCAGCGCGATGCCCCCGCGAGGGCCCGCTGACCCCTTCCCTTTGCGGGCCGAAACGTCCTAAAATTTCCCAGGCTGGCCCCGAGGAACTCGGGCCGGCACAGCGGGCCCCAGCCCACGGTCCGCAGGGGTTCGGTCCTAGCGTGGGCGTTGGCCGAAGGAGGGTGATGTCCTTGCCAGGCGAACTCGACGCACGGATCGAAGCCTTCGATGGCATCGAACGGATCGTGCTGCAGGGTGAACTCGACATGAGCACCTGTCCGATCCTTCTAGAGCACCTCGAACGCATCGAATCCACGACCAGCGGGATCGAGATCGATCTCGAAGGTGTGCGCTTCATGGATTCTTCTGGCCTGCACTGCATGATCGATGCCAGGAGCCGTGCTGTGAAGGAGGGACGAGCGCTGCGACTCGTTAACCCCTCTGCCCGTGTGCGGCGTCTGTTCGAGATCGCGGGCATGGAGGACTGGTTGATGGATCCTGAAAGCGCTCAACAGGACAAGGACCCGGGCCAGGCCGACCCGAGGATCGCCGATCCCACGGAAGCGGCGGATTTCGGTCCGAGTGGCTCGGGCATCGATGATCCCGACACCGGCCCGATCATCGGCGCAGCTCTGTAGCTGACTGGACCATTCTTTCGGCAGATCGCCGGTACCGGCGCCGCCCGGCGACTTGGTCATTTTGCAGCGTCTTCAATCGAGAGGGAACGACCGAAACGGCCGACCCCCTGGTGGAGTTGGGGGTCGGCCGCGACGGGGCCTATGGGACGCGGCTCGAATCAGGCTTGCGCGCCGCTGGCAATGTTTGCCGCTGCTTCTGTCACCGAGACGTTCGCTGCGTCCGCAGCCTTCTGCAGCATCTCCTGAGTGATGTGGTCGGGGTTGCCATGACTCTCGTTCGGTTCTCCGCATCCGCATGACAGGCACATCGTCAGACCTCCTTTGAGTGTGGAAACGTACCTTTACCCGGGAGTCCTCGCGACAAACCTCGCACGGAGCGGCTACTCGACGTCCGTTGCGACCGCCTGAACCTCGAGTTCGATCTGAACCTGTTTGCCTACAAGAAAGCCGCCGGTTTCTATCGCCATGTTCCAGCTGACGCCGAAGTCGTCCCTGTCGATCTCAAAGCCTGCGGCGAACGCGATCCGCGCCTTGCCATCCACGCCGATCGCATTGCCGGCATACTCAGCCTCGAACGTTATCGTCTTCTTCACTCCCCGGATCGTGAGGTCTCCGGCAACGCGAAGCTTCGATCCTCCGAGTAGTTCGAGGCTGGTCGAGCGAAACGTGATTGCAGGCTCATGCTCAAGGTCGAGAAAATCGCCTGATCGCAGATGTTCATCCCGCTTCTCACTATCCGTGGCGATGCTGGAAGCGTCGATCGACACCTCGACCCAGGAGTCCACCGGCTTCTCAGCGACATGGATCGTCCCCTCGAAGGAATTGAACCGACCACGGACCTTCGTGAGCATCGCGTAGCGCGCCACGAACATCACGTTCGAATGCACCGCGTCGATCACCCAATCTCCCGCTGCGGGGATCTCCACGCCGTCGACGGTTCTGAGGAAGCTGTTCTCAGCGGTCGCCATTTCAATCGCTCCTTGTTGTCACTAACGAAAGCGAAGCTACGACGGGGAGCATAGCCGAGCCCACATTGAACGTGAGACTGCCTCACGGCCAGCTCGATTCTGCCAAGCCGAGCGCGGCCGTCTTCGACGGTATGGGCGCGAACCAGCGCTGAAACGACAGTGATCAGGCCAAACTGAGACGGAGACAGGTGAGGTGAATCCTCGACAGATACCTGCAACACAGTGGTTAACGTGGAGCTGCTTCGGAATCGCAGCCTTCGCCGGACGTGCGTCTGATATAGGTCCTTCGCCAGGCATGTTTCGGGGCAAAAGCGGGTAAACGCAAGTGTCACTCCGACCGATACGAGGACCCCGTGACCGATAGGATCGTCGCCGAACAACTCGTCGCCGACCGGTACGAACTCGGCGAACAGATCGGCGCGGGGGGTGTTGGGCGCATCTTCAAGGCGCATGACCGCCTGCTGAACCGAGCGGTTGCCCTCAAGCTGATACCCGTCGATTCGGAGGGTGAGCAAGCACTCGCTGAGGCGCGAGCTGCCGCCCGTCTCTCTGGCCGCCACATCGCCTCGGTCCTGGACGCGGGCCATCAGTCCGGTTGCTCCTACATCGTGATGGAGCTCCTCCCCGGTCCGTCTCTTGAGGAGGAACTCGCCGACCGAGGACGACTGTCCTCAGGTGAAGTTCGCGACCTCGCGGTTCAGACGCTCTCGGCGCTTGCCGAGGCCCATGCTGATGGCACGATCCATTGCGACGTCAAGCCATCCAACATCCTTCGAGCCGCTGACGGAACGTGGAAGCTCGTGGATTTCGGCATCGCATGCGCGGGAGCGGACGCGCCCGAAGACGAATTCTGGGGAACACCTGGATACGTTCCTCCGGAACGGCTCGCTGGGACGCCCGCGGCCCCGGTTGGAGATCTCTACTCGCTGTCGGTGGTGTTGTACGAAGCTCTGACCGGCGTGCAGCCATTCGCCCGAGACTGCGTCGAGGCAACGATCGCCGCCGTTCGCGCCGGCCGGCACGCCGCGACCGCCTCAGTCCGACCCGATGCCGACCCGCTACTCGCATCAGCCATCGACCGAGGCATGGCCCCTACCCCTTCGGAGCGTTTCGCCGACGCCCACGACATGGCCGCTGCGATCGAGCGAGCAAGCCAGCAACAGGAAACTCCGCCGCTGGCGACCGCTCCGATACCGGTCCTAGCTCCGACCGAGCAACTGACTCCGGCGAAGGTCGGGGCTCCTCGGCGAACGAGAACGCTCCCCGACGCCGCGGGTGCGTCGCACCATCGGCGGTCAAGACTGATTGCGCTCGGGATCGGGCTGGCCGCTGTCGCGGTTCTCGTCACCCTCACCCTGGCCATGACCAACCAGGGGATGCGGGCGCACGCAAGAGCCCGAACCACGGGGTTCGATCAAGCGTTCACGGCATCGACCCCCGCCGTCCGCGTCTCTACTCCCCCGGCCTCCTCCACACAGGTCTCTTCTCCCGCTCCGTCCCCCGCAAGCCACGACGGTCCAGCAATCACCGGCCCCGGGAATGGGAATGGCAACGGCCACGCCTACGGACACTCCAAGGGCAATCACTGACACGCCTTGGTGCTGAAGCGCCGTGTCAGCGACCGAGCCGACCACGCTCGAAAATTGGCGCTACGACAGCGACCCGTAATACGAGTCGGCGCGAGTTCTGTAGTCGTCGTCGATCTGGACGTCGACCCCGAGCTCGGGCGAGTCCTTGATCTGGTCTTTGGTGAGACCCAGATAGACCTTCCGGTTCTCGATATCGATCCGGGAGATCCGACTTGCCGGGATCAGCACCCTACGACCGAAGATCCAAGGGCCGGTGTCTACCACGACGTACGACGCTCCGACCTCATAC
>JAXDJY010000157.1:0-4306 GCA_034667445.1 Actinomycetota bacterium
CGGTCACCTTCGTGACGAACTCGTCCCGGTAGTTACCGTCGACGACCATCGCGACCGCGTAGTACAGCCCGCTGAGGGCGGACGTGCCGGTGGCGACCCGGACCAGTTCGGCCGTGATGCGCGTCCGGGTCCCGATCAGCGGCAGGTCGAGTATCCGCACGCCGTGGACGCCGTTCATCCACGATCGCTGCACCACCGGGCTCGCTAGGAGCGTCCCGAACACCATAAAGAAGAGCCACACCGCCGCGACCACGAACAGGATCTGCAGGGCCTGGCTGATGAACAACACGAGCCCGACGTTCCAGCGCTGTGGCCGGGTCAGGGGAACGGATAGCCCCGCGTCGCGTTCGAGTCCGGCCACGTTCGTCGGGATCTGCAGGAGGAGGAACACCGCGCCCAGCAAGCCGAACAACACCATCGTGGTCACGTATCGGGGCGTCGAGACCGTCGCAAACATCTGCCAGAACTCCGTGGTGAAGAACGTCACGAGCGCGAAGAACAGCAGGAGCGGCAGCGCCCGAACCAATAGCACCAGGGACGCGCGCAGCTGCTGCTCGAACCGGGCGCCCGCCCACCGGACGATGGGGAACAGCCCGAATCCCACCACTAGGTAGACGAGCCCCAGGATCATCAGCTGGACGACGATGGTGACGATGGAGCTCCTCCATTGCCCACCGAAGATCAGTGGCAGGAGCGAAGGGATCGCCACGAAGATCGCCAGTTCGCCGGTGCCGACGCGGCTGGGGCGTGACAGGAACGGGGTTCCGCGCAGCACGTTGAGCGCGCCGAACGCCCCAAGCGCGATCGCTGCCCCTCCTGACAGGAACAGGACGTTGACCCACCACGCGTACCGGAGGTCCAGGGCGTTCAGGGTCTCGAGCAGGAACACCAGGGTGAGGACCGGCAAGGCACGGGTGAAGACATCCGAGCGCGCCGAGTAGTCCTCGATGAAGTTCGGGACGCCGGCGCGTCGGAACCCGCGTTCGAGTTCCCGCAGGCGGGGCGTGGAGGGATCACTCACGATGGCCGGCTCACGGCGGGTATCTCACCACGGACCCGCACGGAACGCGAGCGAGCGTCTAGGCTTTCACCCATGACGTTCGACAGTGCGGTCGTGCTGTTCGCCCATCCCGACGACGCCGAGTTCATGTGTGGCGGGACCGTGGCCCGGTGGGTGAACGAGGGGTGCCGCGTGCACTACGTGGTGATCACCGACGGCTCGGCCGGATCTAACGAACCCGGGATGACCAGGGAGAAGATCATGCCGATCCGCGAGCGCGAGCAGCGCGCGGCCGCGGATGTCCTCGGTGTTTCGAGCGTGACGTTCCTGGGCGAACGAGACGGGCATCTTGAGGTCACCCTCGCTACGCGGAAGAAGGTGTGCCGCGAGATCAGACGCCTGCGCCCCGAGGTGCTGGTCGCCCCCGACCCCTCCCGCCTGTGGAGCGGCGAGGGCTACATCAACCACTGGGATCACAAGCAAGCGGGACTCCTTGCGCTCACCGCGGTGATGCCGGATGCGCCGAGCAGGCCCATGTTCTCTGAGCTCGAAGACGAGGGCCTCGAGCCCTTCGAGGTGCCGAACCTCTGGCTCGCCATGAACGATGAGGGAACCTACGTCGACATCACGGACACGATGGACACCAAGCTCAAGGCGCTCGCTGCCCACGAATCCCAACTCAAGGTGGAAGATGTCGAGAAGTTCGTGCGGGGCCGCGCCGAACAGCTCGGCAAGGCCTCGGAGCAGGGATTCACTTATGCCGAGATGTTCAAGGTATTCCGGTTCGTGGACGAGGATTGAGACGATATGGACGAAGAGCGCTTCGAACCTGTGGAACCCGGGGGCGGCGACCGCATCGACCTCACGCCGCAGGAACGTGAGGACATCGCCGCCGACCTCGAGGACCTATCCGCCATGCGCGTCGTGTTCCAACCGCAGGGCGTCAAGGGCGTCGTCATCGATTGCAGGGATTGTGGCGAGAACCACTTCTACGAATGGGAGCTCCTGCGCGACAACCTGGACCACATGCTCCACACGGGCGAGCCCCGCATGCACGAGCCGGCGTTCAACCTGGTCGAGGACGAGTACATCCAGTGGGACTACGGCAAGGGCTACATCGACGCGCTGAACGAAACCGGCCTGCAGCCAGACCGGCGCATCGAGGTCACCCAGTGCCCGTGGTGCGAGACGGCGTTCCAGCCCGACTATCAGTTCTGTCCCCGATGCGGCCGCTCGTTGGGCGCGGTTCGGCTCTACAAGGAACTGCTGGATCGGGGAGTGGATGAGCGCGATGCCCGTTCCATGCTGGTCCGGGCCGGCTACGAACCATTCTAACACCTCGCCCGGTATCCTTCGCTGACCGTGGTCATCCAATGGGCGTTGTGGGTGCATATCGCGTCGGTGCTGGTGTTCCTCGCCGCACACGGCGCCTCCATGGCCGTGCTCTACCGCATCCGTAGGGAACGCGATCGCGAGAAGATCCTCAGCTTCGTCACGCTCTCGGGTGCGACGTCCAAACCGATGTACATGGCGTTGCTCGCCATCGTCGCATCCGGGACGTACCTTGGATGGCGGCTCGCGTCGTTTCGCCACTGGTGGATCTGGACGGCGATCGCGATCTTGGTCCTAACGACGGTCCTCATGCTGGTCGTAGCCAAGCCCTACTTCGACCGGGTGAAGACGGCGTGTGCTATGCGACCGTCCGGCGTGCCCCGCAAGTCCGATGAGGAGCTCATCGGATTGCTCACCTCGGCCCATGCTCACGTCGTCTCGGCGATCGGCGTGATCGGTCTGCTCGCGATCCTGTACCTGATGGTGTTCCAACCCGGCCTGATCTGAGGCCTGCTCGGGGAGAGGGGCTACGCCGGCGGGAGCGGCCGCGCGGCGGGCCCGTTCACCACGGTGCCGTCGGGCGCGAACCTTGAGCCGTGGCACGGACAGTCGAACGTCCGCTCGGCCGGGTTCCAGGCAACGGTACAGCCCATGTGCGTGCATTTGGCCGACAGCAGCCGCAGCTCGCCTTCCGGATCCATATAGGCGGCGAGCTTCTCGCCCTGCTGTTCGACGATGCCGCCTTCGCCGGGCGCGAGTTCGGAGATGGCCTGGCGGATGGTCCGGCAGATGAGCACATCCCGCTGCGCGCGGCCGACGATGTCCTCGGGCACCGATGTGGTGATGAAGCGCTTGGCACCGGTGAGGCCCTTGTTCCCGACGACGATGAGGTCGGCGTCGACTTCGTCGGCGACCGTGAGGATGTGGCCGACCGGCGCGCCTGTCAGGATCCGGATCTCGGTCGGAACCGCGCCCGCATACGTCGCCATGGTGTCGTCGGTGATGAGCTTGCCGGTGGCGGGGTGTCCCACGAACGTCAGCGTCACCGAGGCGTCCAGCACATCGGCCAGGTCGAACCCCCGCCGGGCCGCACGGTCCGCCGTCGCCGATCCGTCCGTCGCGATTACGATCTTCCCGTACCGCGGTCCGGCTCCCTCGCGGGCGCTGACGACCAGGAGGTCGCACGGCGCGCGATGGGAGAGCCGTTCGGGCACATCACCGAGCGAATGCTGCTGACCGCGCCCCCCGGAGACGACCACGAGCCCGGCGTCGTGGCGGAGCGCCAGGTCCACGAGCACCGCGGCGGGCGTTCCTTCCCGGGCCACGGTCTGGATCCGGTTCTCCTTCACTCCTGCTGCCTGGGCGGCGACGGCTGCGGCGAACTGCGTGGCCTCGACGCCCGTGCCGCTCAGGTACGCCGTGGCGATGACCAGGTGCGCCTTCTCGGCTGCGGCGAGCGAGGCCGCGGTCCCGAGCGCGCGCGAGGCAGCCTCGGATCCATCAACCCCGACCACGATCCGTTTGTAGGGCACCGTCCACCTCCACTCGCGCGGCGCACATCGTACCCGCGCCTAGCGGCCGGTCGGGAACTCCAGCACGCACTCCTCCGGGGTCTTGTCCGGCCGGAGACCCTTGAAGCTCGGTGCCCGCATCTTGCCGGTGCCCTTCGTGATCTCCAGGTATTCGACCTCGCAGACCAGTTCGGGCTCGACGAACGTCGCCCCTTTCACCGCGGCGAGCTCGGGGTCCTCGATCGCGGGCGTGTCGCGGGCCAGCGGTTCCAACGCCACGCGCAGGCGGTCCAGCGTCTGCTCCGTGAAGCCGCTCCCCACCTGTCCGATCCATCGCCACGTCTTCCCGTCGAGCGCCGCGACCAGGAGCGCGCCGAAGGTTCCGGCCCGCCCGCGGAGTCCGGGCGTCCAGCCGACCACCACGCAGTCCTGGGTGTTCCGAAGCTTGATCTTGCGCCACGCG
>JAXDJY010000158.1:0-3855 GCA_034667445.1 Actinomycetota bacterium
GGGACTCACCCCGGCGATCAATGCGACCGGCGTGATCCTGCACACGGGGTTGGGGCGCGCACCGTTGCCCGAGGCGGCGGCGCTCGCGGCCGCACGGGCCGGGCGCACCTACGGCGACCTCGAGGTCGACCGTGACTCCGGCGCCCGCGGCAGACGGACCACTCGCGCCGAACTCCTGCTCACGGCGCTCACCGGGGCGGAGGCGGCCTTCGTCGTCAACAACTGCGCGGCTGCGCTGCTCCTCGCTCTGGCGGCGCTTGCCAAGGGCAAAGAGGTCTGCGTCAGCCGGGGTGAACTCATCGAGATCGGTGGCGAGTTCCGGATCCCCGACATCCTCGGCGCGAGCGGGGCGAAGCTCGTCGAGGTCGGCACCACCAACCGCACCCGGATCACCGACTACAGGAACGCCCTCGGTCCGAAGACCGGGGCGATCCTCAAGGTCCACCCCTCCAACTACCGCGTGGTGGGGTTCACAGCCGCGGTACCGACGAAGCTCCTCGCGGCGCTCGCGCACAAGCACGACGTGCCCTTCCTGTTCGACGTGGGTTCGGGGCTCTTGACCGCCGGACACGGGATGCCACCCGAGGAACCGGACGTTCGCACCGCACTTGCCGACGGCGCAGACCTCGTGACGTTCAGCGGCGACAAGATGCTTGGAGGCCCACAGGCGGGGTGCATCGTCGGCCGCGCGGATCTCATCGCGAAGCTCAAGCGGCACCCGGTCGCGCGCGCTGTGCGCGTGGACAAGATGCAGGTCGCCGCGCTCGAAGCCGTGCTCGCTCTGCATGCTACCGGGCGCGAGGAGGACCTCCCGGTGCAGCGGATGGTTCGTGAATCATCGGACTCCGTCGCCAAGCGGGCGCACCGGTTGGCCGACACGCTCGGCGGCGATCTGGAGCACGCACATGTGCATCGCTGCGAGTCGGTGATCGGTGGTGGCGCCACGCCGGGAACCGCGATCTCGTCCTGGGGCGTGCGGGTCACCGTCCCCGACCCTCCCTCCTTCGCGGCACGGCTGCGGACGGGATCGCCGAGCGTCTTCTGCCGGGTGGAGGAGCGGTCGATCCTGTTGGACGCTAGGACCGTCGCACCCGAAGAGGTACCCGATCTGGCGCGGGCGGTCCTCTACGCCATCGAGGGCGACGACGTCGACGACGACTGACATGGCCCCGCGGCCCGAGCTCCGCGTGGTGGCCACCGCCGGACACGTCGACCACGGTAAGTCGACCCTGATCGCACGTCTCACGGGTATCGACCCCGACCGCTGGGAGGAGGAGAAGCGACGCGGTCTGACTATCGACCTCGGATACGCGTGGTGCACGTTGCCCGACGGCCGCGAGATCGGGTTCGTCGATGTCCCCGGCCACGAACGATTCATCGCGAACATGCTGGCGGGTGTCGGGCCGGTGCGGCTGGTGCTCTTCGTGGTTGCGGCCGACGAGGGTTGGAAACCGCAGAGCGAGGAACACCTCCAGATCCTCGACGTCCTCGGCGTGAGCGGCGCCGTCATCGTCCTGACGAAGACGGACCTCGTGGACGGGGAACAGCTGGAGCGTGCGCGCACCGACGTTCACGACCGCGTCGCAGGCACGGCGCTGGCAGGCGCGGTGATCGTGCCGGTGTCGGCATCGACGGGCGGTGGGATAGAGACGCTGGTCGAAGCCCTCGCGACCATGGTGTCCTGCGCGGCGCCCCCACTCCCGGCGCGCGCCAGGCTCTTCATCGACCGAATCTTCGCCATCAAAGGGGCCGGCACGGTGGTCACCGGCACGTTGGAGGGGGCAGATCTGGAGGTCGGGCAGGACGTCCAGATCCTGCCCTCCGGCGAACACGCCCGTATCCGTTCGCTGCAGACCCACAAGCAGAGCGAGGACCGGGCGACGCCCGTCAGCCGTGTCGCCGCGAACCTGGTCGGCGCCGATCGGGAAACCCTGATGCGCGGCGACGTCCTGACCCTCGCGGGGCAGTGGCGTCCCGGCGCGGTGATCGAGGCGGAACTTCGTCCCGTCCGAGGCCTCACCCACCCGATCACGCCTCGCGGGGCGTACAAGCTCTACGCGGGCGCCGCCGAGGTGGACGCGCGCCTGCGTGTCTATGGAACGACCGACGATGGTCCGTCGTCTGGGACGTACGTCCGGATGCGCCTGTCTCGCGCGCTCCCGCTCTCTCCGGGTGATCGGTTCGTGCTGCGGGAATCGGGGCGGCGAGAAACGGTGGGGGGTGGCGTCGTGCTGGATACCGCCCCGCCCACGCGGGCGGGCACCGATGCCGTTGCCCGGCTGGCCGCGCGGGCCGACGCGATCGAGAGCGGCGATCGGGACCTGCTCGTCTCGCTGCTGATCGCCGAGCGAGGGTCCCTTCCCGCCGCCGCCCTCATGGAGCAACTCGGCGTATCCCCTCCGTCGCAGACGTGGCTCTTCTCCGAAAACCTTCGCCGGGCATTCGAGGACGCGGTGGTTCGAACGCTCGAGGAGCACCACCGAGCGAACCCGTTGCAGCCGGGCGCGGATCTCGACGCCATCCGCGGTCTCCTCACGCGGACCGCGCGCCGGTCGGGCGCCCGAACCGAGCCCGGGCTCGCGGATGCGGCGATCGCCGAACTCGTGTCCGGCGGCACGGTCGTCCGCGAGGGCGGGGTGCTGCGGCTCCCGTCTCACGATCCCGCGCCCGCCGGGACCCCCGACACGGGACGGCTGCTGGCCGCGCTCGATTCGCCCACCCCGCCCACCGCGAAGCAACTCCAGACGTCGGGTTTCCAGCGCGATGTCATCGATGCGGCCGTGCGAACGGGACTCGCGGTGCGGGTCTCGCCTGAACTCATCCTGTCCGCCGAAATGGTCGCCAACGCGGTCGCACTCGTGAACGCGGCACCGCAGGGCATCACGGTGAGCGCGGTCCGGGAGGGGCTCGGAACCAGCCGGCGTTACGCCGTCCCGCTGGTCGAATGGCTGGACAAACAGGGGATCACGAGAAGAGAAGGGGACCTCCGCTTCCCCCGCGATCCGAGCGGTTAGGGAGCCGACACCTCAGCGGTCATCGCCACCTCCACGCAGGAGCCCAGCGGCAGCGAGATCACCCCGACCGCCGCCCGCGCATGCTGGCCCCCTTCGCCCAGGACCTTGGCCAGGAGGTCGCTCGCGCCGTTGGCGACGCGGGAGTGCTCGGTGAAGTCGGGGGTGGCCGCCACGTACACCGTGATGTGGACGATGCGGGCCAGCGGGCCGAATGAGCCGAGCGCGGAGTGCAGCGCCGCCAATCCTTGGAGCGCAGCCTGCTGGGCCGCGTGAACCGCTTCGTCCACTTCCACGGAATCGCCGAGCGTCCCGGCGGCGAGCAACTCGCCGTCACGCATCGGGATCTGCCCGCTCACGAACGCGGTCGTCCCCGAGATGACGACGGGGACATAGGAAGCCAGCGCTTGCGGTGAGGGCGGCAAGACCAACCCGGCCTCGGACAGGTTCTGCAGGATCGCGGCGTCATCCATCCGCGGATGTTCCCACGAACCTCCCGGGTTCGCCCACCACCGTTCGACGCTACGAGCGCCGGGGTCAGCCGGCCTCTTGCGCCCGTGTGCGCAGGAGCCGGCGGCGCTCCATCTCGTTGAACCCGCCCCACACCCCGTGGGATTCGTGGGTCGTCAGCGCGTGGTCCAGGCATTCGGTGCGCACGGGGCAGCGAGCGCAGATCGTCTTCGCCACCGCCTCCCGTGCCTGCTTCTCCCGGCGCTTCTCGAAGTAGGCGGGCGCGAAGAAGACGGCCGGGTCCTCACCTCTGCACGCGGCGGCGTATCGCCATCGCTCCGGCTCCATCTGGGCCTGCTCCACCGAACCTCCCGGGTCCTCACCCAGTTGTTCG
>JAXDJY010000159.1:0-2528 GCA_034667445.1 Actinomycetota bacterium
CTCAGCACGCCGGCGGCTTCAAGGGGTTGATGGTGTCGAACCCGCCGGGCTTGATCGGGAGCGGCGCCCGCAGGATGCCCGGAACCGCGCCGATCGTGGCCCCGATATCGGCCGGGCCGGGCGAGGAGCCGCTCCAGCTGTAAGCCCACGCCCCACAGCTCAGCTGGAGCGCGCGCAGCGCCTGCAGACCGCCCGCGGGGATGACGCGCGAGGCCGATGCGTAGGCCTGGATGACCAATGCCGTCGAGTTGGCGTCGGTGCTGAGGAACCCGGTGCTGTAGGACCACCCGCCGTGACCCGGATCGCGAACGGTTGGGAAGAACGTGAACGGATCGGTCTTCCACGTGGTCTTGTTCGCCTCTTCCAAGCCCATCACGACGTAGGAGGTCGTGTTCGAGTCGGACGTGAAGAAGTCGTTGACGGGATCGCCGTTGAAGCAGTGGGCGTCGTCGGTCGACGGGTTGTACGGGGCGTCGTAGGACCAACCGCCGTCAGGGCACTGCGCCTTGATAAGCCATGTGTAGGCGCTCGCGGGCGGGTTCGTTCCCGCCCCTTCCAGGGCGAGCACGATGAGCGCGTCGTCGAGCACGGCGGTCGATCCGTAGTGCCCGTCGCTCCCCAGCGTGCTCTTCAGGGCAGCAACCATGTCCACGCCGTTCACATCTCGCGGCTGCCTCCCCGCCGCGACGAACGCCAGGACGGTCTTGGCCTGCAAGCCGGGGCTCGTGATGTCGGCGACATGCCGACGCAGGTAGCCGAGCGCGCGGCCCACGTTCTCCGAGCCTTGATGTGCCGCGACCAGCGCGAGCACCGCGTCGGACGTTGACCCAACCGTCGAGAACGCGGGGATCGACCCGTTCTTCAGCTGCTTGGACGCGATGTAGCGAGCGCCTCGGACGGCTCGGTTCGCATCGGTGGCGCCGGCGGGAACCGCTCCCGCCAGCAGTGCGACCGCGACTCCCACGGGGACGGCGGCTCGCAACAGACCTCGCAAGGAACGAGGGATGGTTCGCATATCGGTGACTCCTTCCCGGGCGTACCACGCGCCCAACGGAACGACTCGAGAAGGAGGTGGTGCCGGCGCCGGTGCCGAAGCATCCGGCGGTCGACGTCCCTTAGCCTCGAGGGTCGTTCAACCGTGCGTCGCGCAGGGCGGCCTGGCTCGTCCATGGCCCGCGATGGTGCCGCGGTGTGGACCTACAGTTGCGGGACAGCGCCGGAATCCGACCGGCTTCGCCTCCGCGACGCGTTTCGCCGAGCATCGTACCCCAGAGCCGCGCCGGCCGATGTGCGGTCGGCGTGGTTGGAACCGTTCGATCGTGGGTAGGCCTCGGGGACACAGTCACGACGACCCTGGGAGGCAGATATGGAAACCCCCACCGACCCGCGCGATCCGAGTCAACCCGAGCCACCGACCACGATGAGATCCGACCCGGTAGTGGAGCGCGAAGACGAGAAAGCGGACTCCGAGTCCACAACCCCCGACGGTCCCACCGGTCTCGACGCGATCGATGAGGACTTGGCCCGAAAGGAACGTGGGAACGGGGGAGCTTAGATCTAGACGGCAGAGGACTCAGTCCGTCGTGAGCGTCTGGCGGTACTCGATGAAGAGTTGCGTTTCTTCAGGGCTTCCGTCTAAGAGCCTTTCGAAGAAGCCCGGATCGTCGGCCGCCGGGGGGAACGAGAAGATGACGAGGTCGTGAGCACCTTTCGCCCCCTTGTGAACGCCGAACGTCCATCGTGGGCCGGGCGTTGGGTCAACGACTTCGAAGAGTGTCGCCGGGAAAGGAAATGTGAGGCGGTCACGGCCTGGCAAGGCGATCTCTACGACGTACCACGCTTTCCCTTCGACAACAGCCATCCCGAAGACCTCGTAGACGGCGCCGACCTCAAGAGGGAGCTGGTCGTCCCTCACGCCGGGGGGCCTCCAGCCCTTCCGCCCATCCCACCGTCGATCCAGGCATCGCACCTTCATCAGGCCGTTAGCTCTCGTTGTCGCGGAGGAAGCGTTCGATCTCTGAGGCGAGTTCGTCGCCGTTCGGCATGCCGTCTTCGCCGGGTACCCCCTCGAGCCGCTCGAGGTATTCACGCGCTTCGTCCTGATCTTGGACGAGCGCGTCGACGCGGCTCCGTTGGCTGACGGCCTCCTCGGGGAGTTCACCGAGCGGGAGATCGACGCCGAGGTGGCGGCCCAGGTGATCGAGCAGCGCGATGGTCGCGGGCGCCCAGGGGCCGCCGACGTAATGGGGGACCTGCGCGAAGAAGCCGACGGCGCCGACACCGCTCTCGCTGATCGCGATCTCCAGTGCGGAGAGCGCGGCGGCTGGAACGCGCAGGAGCCCGTCCGGGCCCTTCACCTCGTAGTCGTGTAGCAGGCCCTCGTCGCTTGCGGTGGCGAGCACGGGCGTCGGCCTGGTGTGGGGCACCGCCGCCGGGATGGCGCCCAGGCTCACCCATTGCGTCACACCGAGACGGACCGCGAGTTCTACGATGTCCTTGCTCAATTCGCGCCAGCGGAAGTCGGGTTC
>JAXDJY010000160.1:0-7524 GCA_034667445.1 Actinomycetota bacterium
GCAGGCGCCAACAGGGTCCACGCCGGGCTCATTGGAACTCACCGCGATCTTCGAGCGGTGTCCGGGTTCGCGGCTCACCGCCTTGATCTCCACGATCCCCTCTTCGATCTCGGGGACCTCGAGGGCGAACAACGCCTTCAGCAGCCCGGGGTGGCTGCGCGAGACAACGATCTGCGGGCCCTTGGTCCCCTTGCGGACCTCGGTGATGTACGCCTTCAGGCGCTCCCCGTGCCGGTACGGCTCGGACGGCACCTGCTCGGCCTGTGGGAGGAGCGCCTCCACCTTGCCAAGGTCGAGAAGGGTGTAGCGGCGCTCCTGCTGTTGCACGATCCCGGTGACGACGTCGCCTTCGCGGCCCGCGAACTCCTCGTAGGTCATCTCGCGCTCGGCGTCGCGGAGTTTCTGGAAGATGACCTGCTTGGCGGTCTGCGCCCCGATGCGGCCCAGGAAGTCGTCGGTGACCTCGACCTCGGCCTCGGATCTGACCTCCATCACCAGGGTCTCGCCGTCCTCGGCCTCGACCTCGTCGAGTTCCTGATGCCAGATGCGCATGGCGCCACTCTCAGGATCGATGATGGCGCGGAACCCGGCGAACTCGTCGTCGGCGGTGGGGTTCTCCTGCTTCCACCACGTCTTGTATGCAGAGGCCATCGCCTCTTCCAGGCCCTGGAGGATCGTTTCGAATGCGATGCCCTTCTCGCGCTCCAGCTCGCGAAGGGCCGCGATCATCTCGGCGTTCATGCGTTGCTCCTCTTCAGTTCGGCATCCCAGTCGGCAACCGTTCGAGCCGAGGCGATGTCCGTGTAGCCGATGCGCCGCTCGCCGGAGTCGGTGGCGATCACGATCGCCTCCACGTCGGCCGAGACCAGCTCGCCGGAGTGGTTCCGCACGTTCTCGATGAGCCCGTGCGACTTCACCTTCACCTGCCATCCCAGGAACCGCTCGAAATCCCGTTGTTGCCGCAAGGGCCGTTCGATCCCGGGACTCGAGACCTCCAACCGGTAGGGACCGGGCGCGAACCCCTCGAGATCGAGCCTCCTCGACACCTTCTCCGCCAATTGGGCGATGGTGTCGAGGTCGAGCGCTTCACCCGGCCTGTCAACCGTGATCCGAAGCACGCGGGACCCCGATTCCCGGCCGAACGTGACCTCGACCACGTCGAAACCCGATGCCTGGATGACCGGCGTGACCAGCGCTTCCACGTCGATCAAGCCGCTCACCCCTTTCGAAAAGAAAAGTGGGCGCGAGCCCACTTCTGGCCGTGCTCTCGGTTGCTGTACAGGGTGAGTATAGCGCTGTGCGTAGAGAGAGACGGCCGCGTCGCGGCCGGTCAGAGGGCCCGGCGCTGCCCATCCGGGGTTCCCCAGTGGTCGCGAGCGTTCATCCAACGAGCCATCCGGATGTCGTCCCACCCCTTCACGATCCGCAGCTTCAAACGCCGGCACGCCTCCTCGGCCGACTCCGCGCTCGCGAATTCCTCACGAACCCAGAGTCCGGTGTGGTCGATGAGGACCAGGTCCCACGTTCGCCGTCCGAGGTGCTGGATCACGCCTTCGGCCTCCGGGTGGAACTTCGCGAAGTCATAGAGCTGGGACGAGACCGCTCTTGCCATGATGCCCGAGCCTACCGCTGGTCAGGGCGCCGAGGCCAGCATGGCTTCGATGGCCCGGGTCGCGTCGCCCAGCGGGGCGGTCGTCCGCTCCCCCGTCGCGCGGAGCTTGAGATCGACGGTGCCTGCCCCCACCCCCCGCTTGCCCACGACGGCCTGCACCGGGTACCCGATCAGGTCCGCATCGGCGAACTTGGCTCCCGCCCGTTCGTCGCGGTCGTCGAGTACCGCTTCGGTGCCGCGGGCGATGAGCTCCTCATAGATCCGCTCGGCGTGCTCGGTGACGTCGGGCACGTCCTGGTTCGCGAGGATGACGGCGACCTCATACGGGGCGATGGCCTTGGGCCAGACGATGCCGTGCTCGTCGTGGCCCTGCTCGACGGAGGACGCCATGATCCGGGTGACCCCGATCCCGTAGCAGCCCATCTCGTAGAACTTCGCCGTCCCGTCCTCATCCAGGAACGTGGAGTTCATCGGTTCGGAATATTCGGTGCCGAGCTGGAAGATGTGCCCGACCACGATCGACCGGCCGATGTGCAGCTCGCCCCCGTCGACGGGGCAGCGGTCGCCCTCGCGGATCTCAACGAGGTCCTCGTAGCCGTCCACGCGGAAATCGCGGTCGACGTTTGCCCCCGTGACGTGGGCATCGGGCCGGTTCGCGCCGGTGACCCAGTCCCGCCCCGCACGCACCGAATAGTCGGCGAGCACCGCCACCTCCAGCGGGAGCCCCTGCGGCCCGACGAAGCCTTTCGCCAAGCCGCCGGCCGCGAAGTCGGCGTCCTCGAACTTCTCGATGGGAACGGGGAAGTGGAGGCGGCCGAGCTTCTGCGTGTTCACCTCGCGATCACCGGGCACCAAGACTGCGACCGTTCTCTCTCCGCTCTTGAACAGCATCGTCTTGAGGGTCTGGGCAGCAGGAACCCCCATAGCCGCGACGACAAGATCGATGGTTGCGGCGCCGGGTGTCTCCACCTCTGCCAATGGCGCCAGGTCGCCCGTGGGCGCCTCGTCGAGGATGCGGGGGGTCGCCGCCTCGATGTCCGCCGAGTAGTCGCCGTTCTCACATCGGACGAAGAGATCCTCGCCCACGTCGGCCAGCGCCATGAACTCGTGGTTAACACCGCCGCCGATGGTCCCGGGGTCAGCTTCGACGATGGCGTAATCGAGGCCACACCGATCGAACACCCGCGCGTAGGCGTCGTACATGAGTTGATATGACGCCTCGAGCCCGGCTCGATCCCGATCGAAGGAGTAGGCGTCCTTCATGTAGAACTCGCGGCCACGGAGCAGCCCGTACCGTGGGCGCAATTCGTCCCGGTATTTCCATTCGATCTGATAGACGTTGACCGGCAGGTCCTTGTAGCTGGGGAACTCGTTGGCCACCAGCGGCGTCACTACTTCTTCAAGGGTGGGGCCCAGGAGCATGTCGCGCCCGTGACGATCCTGCAGGCGGAACAGTTCGTCCCCATATGCCTCCCAGCGCCCGGTCTGCTGCCAGGGCTCGGCCGGGATCGTGATGGGCATCCGGAGTTCCTGCGCGCCGGCCGCGTCCATCTCCTCGCGAACGATGGCCTCGATCTTGCGAACGGTGCGCAGGCCAAGCGGCATGGTCGTGTAGATCCCCGCCACCTCCTTGCGGATGAACGCGGCGCGGAGCAACAGCTTGTGACTTGGGGCCTCGGCTTCCGCCGGGTCCTCTCGCAGGGTGCGCGCGAATAGCTTGGAGAGCCGCATGGAGGGGTCAGGATAACGGACTAGGTATGCGCCGATTGACGAACCAGCGTCCGAGCGGCGACAATCCCGGCCATGAAGTCGGTCAGCATCCGCTGGTTGTGGCGCCGGGGCTCCCTGAGCCCGGTGTCCTCGCGCCCCTGACCCGCATCATCGATCCGCGCGAACCCCGGGCTCGTGGAGCCCGGGGTTCGGTGTTTTCCGGAAGGTGCTGACGTGTCAGGAAGGTGAGCGATATGGAGCCGCAGCTGCAGATCCGCCCGACGAGGGAGGAGTTCGACACGCAGGCCGCTCAGTGGCCGCTCGTTCCCGTGTGGGCGGAGCTGCTCGCCGACGTCTCCACGCCCGTGGGGCTGTTCCCGGCATTGGCCGGCGACGGTCCCGGCGTGCTGTTCGAATCGGTCGAACGATCCGAGCGCTGGGGCCGGTATTCCTTCGTCGCCGGAGACCCCGCAGCCACGGTGGTCGCGGACCGGGACGGAGTCCGGCTGGAGGGCCCTGTGCGCCCGGGGTTCGTGCTGGACGTGCCCACCGATCTCCCGCCGAGGGAGGCCCTGGCCGCAGTCGCGGCGCAGCTGCGATCACCGCGCGAACCGGGCCTCCCATCACTCACCGGTGGCCTGATGGGCTGTCTCTCCTACGAGGCGGCCGAGCTGCTCGACGGGCACCCGGCTCCCCACGCGGAAGAGGCTCCCTGCCCGCCGATCGGCCTCCTCGTGATCGATAGGGCGGTGGTGTTCGATCATTGGAAGCAACGGCTCATCCTCATCGCGCACGAGCCCGCCGGTGGGTATGCGGACGCGGTATCGGCCTTGTCGGCCATGCGCGAGCAGGTGAGCGGCGCAGTGCCCCCGGCGCTCGCTCCCATCGTCGACGCGCAGCCCGGGACCCAGGACACCGGTGTCCCCAACATGGACGATGCCCGCTACCGCCAGATCGTGGAGTCCTTCAAGGAGCACATCCTGGCCGGAGACATCTTCCAAGGGGTGCCGGCTCGCCGGGTTGGTTTCCCCGCCGCCGACGGCGGCTACCCCATCTATCGACGGCTGCGTGTGAGCAACCCTGCCCCATACATGTTCTTCGTGCGGATGCTCGGGATGGAGCTGGCGGGCTCCTCTCCAGAGCCGGTGGTTCGGGTAGAGGGCCGGCGCGTATCGACACGCCCGATCGCGGGCACGCGGCCGCGCGGCGAAACGGAGGCGCGTGACCGGTTGATGGAGCACGAACTCCTGGCCGATCCCAAGGAACGGGCGGAGCACGCCATGCTCGTGGACCTGGCCAGGAACGACATCGGCCGCGTATGCACGCCCGGCAGCGTCGAACCCACCGAGCTCATGGTGGTCGAGCGGTTCTCGAAGGTGATGCACATCGTATCGACCGTGGAAGGTGAGCTCGCCGAAGGCTGCACGCCGCTCGATGCGCTCGCCGTGACGTTCCCCGCGGGAACCGTGACCGGTGCGCCCAAGCGGCGAGCGATGGAACTCATCGCCGAACACGAGCCGACCGCGCGAGGCCCGTACGCGGGCGCCGTGGGGTACCTCACGTTCGCTGGGGATCTGGACTTCTGTCTCACCATCCGCACGGCGGTCGTCAGCGGCGGCACGGCCTACGTCCAGTCGGGCGCAGGGATCGTCGCCGACTCCGACCCCGACCGTGAACTGGCCGAAACGAAGGCGAAAGCGGCGGCGCTCCTTCCGGCCGTCGCTCCGGCGGGCGATAGCCTGACCGGCACGGAAGGAGCCTCGCGATGATCCTGGTGGTCGACCACTACGACAGCTTCACTTACAACCTCGTTCAGCTCATCGAGTCTCTGGGCCACCGAACGGAGGTCGTGAAGTCCGACGCGACAACGGCGGAGGCCTTGGCGGAACGGCGCCCGTCCGCGGTCGTTCTGTCGCCGGGACCGGGCCGCCCCGAAGACGCCGGGGTCTTCACCGAACTCCTGCGTGTCCTTCCCGGCGAAACACCGGTGCTCGGTGTCTGTCTCGGTCATCAAGCGCTCGGGATCGTCGCCGGTGGCCATGTCGAGCGAACCACGCCCGTGCACGGCAAGGCCTCGCTCGTCATCCACCAGGGCCACGGGATCCTCGAGAACGTCACGAACCCCTTCGAGGCGGGCCGCTATCACTCCCTGGTAGTTACCCGAGATGATCTCCCGGACGAACTCGAACTCACCGCCTGGACCGAGGAGGGATTGGTGATGGCGACACAGCACCGCGGGCTCCCACGGTTCGGTGTGCAGTTCCATCCGGAGAGCATCCTCACGCCCGAGGGCCCCACCATCGTGAAGAACTTCCTCTCGCTCGCGAGCTGACGTCGCTCGGGGCTACGGCGCCGGGCACGCCGGCCCGTAGGCGAACGCGGCCGAATCCGCGGAGACCTTGCACCCAGACTCGTCCACGGCCACGAAGGCCTTCGCGCGAACCGACTTGAGCTCATCGAGGAGTCCGTTCGTCCATCCAGGATCGACGGTACCTTGGAAATACCAGTTGCTGCCGTTGTCGGCCACGATCATCCCGTAGTGCTGCATCGCGTGAAGGATCACGCGCGCGTCCGCGCTGAACCCCGTCATATCGAAACCCGCTCGGAGTCGGAACCGGGCTCCCATCGGCGGGCATCGCGTATCTGAGACCCCGGCCTGGTGGCGCGCCGGCCAGACGTAGGAGGCCGTCGTGCAGTCCACGGTGAAGCGGATCGCATGATCGATCTGCCCTGCCTGCACTTCGTCCCACCGGACCAACCCCGGGAAGATGGGCAACCCCGCTGCATCTGCACTGGTCCAGCCCGCCGGGCGCAGGGCGTTCGAGGTGAGGTCGAAGATCGCGCCGCTTCCCGCCGTCGGCGCCCCAGCGTTCCACTGTGCGTGATACAGCTCGTAGAGCACGCAATCGGAGGAGTCCACCATGAGCGCGTGGCGGTCGCTCCCGCCCTCCACCGTGGTCGCCCCATCGAACGGGTAGGGGCCGGCATCGCTTTCGCTCTTGTACTGGAACGTCACCGACGAGAACGAGTGCGTCGTTCCGTCAACAACGTCGTAGGGGATGCCGTAACTCGGAGGTCCGAAGTCGGGATGCAGCAGCGTGGTGCCGGCATGTGCCGAGCGCTTCCACATCTTGGACTTCGCGTTGACCGGCAGCTTCGAGACGTCCATGTTCCAGACGTTGTTCGACGGGAAGACCGTGCACGACGTTCCCGGCACCGATAGTGGTGCCGCGTCCGCGCCGGGCGATGCCTGCAGCGCGGCGCCCGTCATCGCGAAGGCCGTTGCTGCCACGACCATCAACTTGCCCCGCATGTCTACCCCCTCATCTCGGGGGGTATCGGCATCGAGGCGCCCACAACTGAATGGGGCGCCTCGATGCGAGGGCTACGTGGCGGTGAATCGCTCGAACACGACGGTGGTCCCGCCTTGGATACCGACGGCGACCACGGCGCCGTTCGGCTGCACGAAGATGCCCCGGCCGGAGATGCTCTGTGCCCCGACTGCCTCGCCTCCCACGGCCCAGCCCGAGTCAAGGGTCCCGTTGTTGTTGACGCGAGCCGCGATCGCGGTGTAGTTCCCGCTCCCGCTGTTACTCACGATCTTGTGATGATCCGCGATCGCGACGTCGCCCGCCGACCAAGAGTGCGAGAGGACGAACGATGCTGAGCCGTGGTCGCCGAATGTCGGATCGTGCTTCCCGTCCGATGTCAATCGGCGGAACCCGGCGTTATTGGTCGATTCATGGACCGCGAGAACGACCTTGGACCCATCCATCGCGAGGCCGTACGCGTACTCGTCGGAGTCGGTCTTGAAATAGGCGAAGCCGTCGCCGCTGAACGTCGTGTCCGGCTTGCCGCTCGGTGATGTCCTGATGACCATCGTGTAGTACAGACTGTTGGTGGTATCCCATTCCGACCAACCGGCCATGACGAGCCTGCCGTCGGACTGAATGACCACTCGATACGGGGCGTCATAGCCGTGGATGCCATCCGGGGACACCAGTTCTTCTTCTCCGTTGTTGCCGAACCTGCCGTCGAGCCTTCCGTCCACGTTCAGCCGGATGATCGCGGTGTTCGAGATCGAGTGGTGGTCCACCT
This sequence comes from Actinomycetota bacterium, assembly GCA_034667445.1. Classification (GTDB taxonomy): domain Bacteria; phylum Actinomycetota; class UBA4738; order UBA4738; family HRBIN12; genus JANXVR01. Next base: position 7,421 of record JAXDJY010000160.1, read on the forward strand.
CTCCCACGGCGACGATCTTGCCGTTCGGGAGCACGGCGACGCCGTAGGCGTAGGAGTCGTGATGAGGGAACTTGATGACCGCGACGCCGTCGTTCGAGAAGGAA
>JAXDJY010000161.1:0-3723 GCA_034667445.1 Actinomycetota bacterium
GCCCCCGTATTCGTCATCGTCGAGTTGCTGTTGTTGTTCTTCGTGTTCCGCTATCGCAAGCGGGATGAGGAGGAGGCTCCTCAACAGCTGGGGTCTACCAGGGCGCTGGTTATCTTCTTCCTCATCCCGACGATCATCGTCGCTGTCGTGTACGGCTTCGGTGAGTCCACGCTCGCCTCGGTCCAGAAGGAAGATCCCAATCCGCAGGTGGAGATCAAGGTCGAGGGATTCCAGTGGGAGTGGACCTTCTACTACCTGAATGAGGGGTTCTTCACGACGGGCAAGACCGTGGTGAAGCCGGCCGTGATGTACCTCCCGGTCGATACGCCCGTCCACTTCCAACTCGTATCCAGAGACGTCATCCACTCGTTCTTCGTGCCGGCCTTCCTCTTCAAGCGCGATGTGATCCCCGGGCGTACGAACGAGTTCACCGTCACGCCGACGACGCTTGGGACGTACCAGGCTCAATGCGCCGAGTTCTGCGGACTGCACCACGCGCAGATGACGTTCTCTGTGCACGTCGTGACGTACCAGGACTACCTGGCCTGGGTGAAGGCGCAGCGCCAGGCGGCGCAGAACGTCTCGTGCCCCGTGGGGAGCAACGATGTCACGGTCACGGCGAAGGACACGGCCTGGAACACTAACTGCATCGCGGTGAACGCCGGTGCCCCGATCACCCTGACGATCGACAATGAGGACGCGGGCATCGACCACAACTTCGCGGTGTACGACAGTTCGCAGTTGAAGCAGCGGCTCGTCGTGACGGGCAAGTTCTCAGGGGTGGCGACCAACACCTATCAGGTCGGCACACTGCCGGCAGGCAAGTACTACTTCCAATGCGACGTCCACGGACCGTCCATGTCGGGCACGTTCATCGTGGCGGGGACGGGGAAATCGTGAGCGAAGCAGTGGCCGCAGCCGTCTCCAAGCCCTCCAGGAAGGGACGGGCGCTCGACTGGATCACCACTACCGACCACAAGAAGATCGGGATCCTGTATCTGTTCAGTTCGTTCAGCTTCTTCATCGTCGGTGGCATCTTCGCGCTGTTGATCCGGTTCGAGCTGATGCGCCCGGGCACCCAACTCCTCCAGCCGCACCTCTACAACCAGATCTTCACGCTGCACGGCACGCTGATGATCTTCCTGTTCATCTTCCCGGTGCTCAACGGATTCGGGAACTACTTCGTGCCGCTGCAGATCGGGGCGCTGGATATGGCGTTCCCGCGGATCAACGCGCTCTCCTTCTGGCTGCTCCCGGTCGGCGGGATCACGATATTGCTCGGCTTCGTAACCAAAGGAGGTGCTGCGGCGGCCGGCTGGACCAACTACGTGCCGCTCGCCAAGCAGCTCGGAACCGGTGAGGATCTCTGGATCCTCGGGCTGTTCATCGTCGGCACGTCGTCGATCCTGGGGGCGATCAACTTCATCGTGACCATCCTTCGGCTGCGCGCGCCCGGGTTGAGCATGATGCGGCTGCCCATCTTCGTGTGGAGCGTGCTGGCCACGTCGCTCCTCACGATCCTCGCGGTGCCGGTGTTCACCGCCGGCATCCTCATGCTCTTCGCCGACCGGAACCTGGGGACGTTCTTCTTCGACCCGTCGCACGGCGGGAACGTGCTGTTGTGGCAGAACGTCTTCTGGTTCTTCGGCCATCCAGAGGTCTACATGCTGATCCTGGGCGCGTGGGGGATCGTGAGTGAGATCGTCCCCGTGTTCTCGGGCAAGCCCCTCTTCGGCTACCGGGGCGTGGTGCTCTCCTTCCTGATGATCACGGCGCTCTCGTTCACCGTGTGGGCGCACCACATGTTCGCGACCGGCAGCGTCGAGTTGCCGTTCTTCAGCGCGACCACGGAGATGATCTCCATACCCACGGGGGTGCTCTTCTTCAACTGGCTCGCCACGATGCACAAGGGGAAGATCCGCCTGGAGACGCCGATGCTATTCGCTCTCGGCTTCATCGCGATGTTCCTGATCGGGGGCATCGACGGGGTGTGGACGGCGTCACCCGCGGTGGACTTCGCGCTCACCGACACGTACTGGGTTGTGTCGCATATCCACTACGTCCTGTTCGGGGGCACGGTGTTCGGTGTCATGGCCGGCATCTACTACTGGTTCCCGAAGATGACGGGACGGATGCTGGCGAAGCGGCTCGGGCTGTGGCATTTCTGGATCCAGCTCATCGGCTTCAACCTGGCGTTCTTCCCGATGCACATCCTGGGACTGCGTGGCATGCCACGGCGGGTCGCCGACTATCCGGCCGTTGCGGGTTGGACCTTCCTCAACACCCTGTCGACGATCGGGGCGTTCACCATCGCCGTGTCGCTGGTGCTGTTCTTCATCAACGTTGTGACCACATTGCGGAAGCCCCGAAACGCGCCAGCCGATCCGTGGGGTGCCAACTCCCTCGAATGGGCGACCACATCGCCGCCGCCCGTGCACAACTTCGACCGCCTGCCACCGATCCGCTCGAATCGTCCCGTCTATGACTTGCGGATGGCCGCCGACGCGACCCCCGACCCGGGTGGCCCTGCACTGGGGGGTGGGGGCGCATGAGCGAGGCGGCTACATCCGCGTCCGCCGTCGACCAGCGAGCGGCTAAGGGTTCGAGCAGTTCCGTGCTCGGGATGACCCTGTTCGTAGCATCCGAGGCGATGTTCTTCGCGGCGTTCTTCGGCGCGTACTTCACCATCTACGCCGCCACCGCAGTCTGGCCGCCGTTGCAGATCCCGATCCCCTCGCTCACCGTGTCCGCGGTTGCCACAGCCCTGTTGGTGATCAGTGGATTCACGCTTTCCGCCGGCGTCGGCGCCGCCAGGAAGGGACGGTTGAACCAGCTCAACGTATGGCTCGCCGTGACGATCGTGCTCGGCCTCGCATTCCTCATCCTTCAGGCCTACGACTACTCGAACACCGGCTTCAGCATCCATGACGGCACCTACGCCAGCCTCTTCTACATCATGACGGGATTGCATATGGCGCACGTGATCGGGGGAGTGCTGTTCCTCATCCTGGTGCTCGTGCAATCACGGGCAGGAGAGTTCTCCATCGAACGCCACGACCCGGTGCGCGCCTCTGCTATCTATTGGCATTTCGTAGACATCGTCTGGGTGGGATTGTTCGTGATCTTCTACCTCTTGCCGCATGGCGGCTCCTGATGCGGTCCATGTCGCGTGTGGTGGCGTGGCTCGCCCTGTTCCTCCTTGTCGACGCAGGCGTCTACTTGGCGACCGCACGGGAGTACACCGGAGGTCCGCTCATCGCTGCCACCGCTGTTGCGTTCGCCTACGTCGCGGTTGTGCTCCGGGCGATCGTCCGTCGCGCGGCCCGTGAGCAAGAGGACGAACCGTCCAAGGAGGTCGGGGGAGTGGTGCTCGACCACGTCGGCCCGACCATCTGGCCGGCGGGGTTCGCCGTCGCCGCCATCCTCCTTGCGCTCGGTGCGGCCGAGGCGCGCTGGGTCCTGGTTCCGGGTGCGATCGTGTTCGCGGCCGCGGCAGTTGGCTGGGTTCTGGACATCCGCCACCAGCATTCGGCTCATGGTCCGGCAGGCGGACAAGAAGAGAGCCTCAGCCCCGGATCAACACGACCAGGGTCATGAGCGCCATCGTGCCGAGCACCGTGAGGAAGACCGCCGCGTGGTACTGGCCCGGGCTCGGCGTGGGGAGGCCCGCCGGGTTGCAAGCGCTGCACACGGAACGGCCCGCGCCGACCCGATCCCCGCAAC
>JAXDJY010000162.1:0-7341 GCA_034667445.1 Actinomycetota bacterium
CAGTGAAACGGAGCCGGGAACCTTGGTCGGCGTGAAGGTGTCCTCGCCGCTCATCGTCGGCATCGGTGACGGCGAACGGATGCTCGCCTCGGATATCCCGGCGGTCCTCGATCGCACGACCGTGGTGATCCCGCTCGAGGAGGGCCAGGTCGCCGAGGTGACCGCCGAGGGGGCGACGTTCACCGATCTCGACGGCGAGGCGGTGGATCCGACGCCCATCTCCGTCGACTGGGACGTGGCGCAGGCACAGAAGTCGGGGTTCGACGACTTCATGCTGAAAGAGATCAACGAACAGCCGAGCGCCATCCGCGACACGCTGGTCGGCCGCGTGCTGGAGGGCCGCCTCACGATGGACGAACTTCGCATCAGCGACGACGTGCTGCGTGAGGTGAGCAAGGTGTTCGTCGTGGCGTGCGGCACCGCCTTCCACAGCGGCCTTGTTGCGAAATACGCGATCGAACACTGGACGCGCCTGCCCGTGGAGATCGAGATAGCGAGCGAGTTCCGCTACCGCGATCCCGTCCTCGGACCAGACACACTCACGCTCGCCGTGTCGCAGAGCGGGGAGACGATCGACACGCTCGAAGCCGCGAGACACGCCAGCCGTCAAGGCTCGCAGGTTATCGCCGTGACGAACACCGTCGGCTCTTCGCTCGCCCGGGAGGCCGACGGAGTGTTCTACACCCACGCCGGACCTGAGATCGGCGTCGCGGCCACCAAGACGTTCGCGACGCAGATGGTGAGTCAACATCTGGTGGCGCTCTACCTGGCGCAGGTCCGCGGAACGATGTTCCCCGAGGAGATCGCCGAGGTGATCGAGCGCCTGGACGAACTTCCGGAACAGGTTCAGCGAGCGATCGACGAGCTGGATCCGGTCTGCCGGCGGATCGCCGAGCGGTACGCGCAGGCACGAGACGTCCTGTTCATCGGCCGCCATACCGGCTATCCCGCCGCGCTGGAAGGGGCCCTGAAGCTGAAAGAGATCAGCTACATCCACGCGGAGGGATATCCCGCCGGCGAGCTCAAGCACGGGCCGATCGCCCTCGTGGAGACCGGTGTCCCGGTCGTCGCGATCGCGACGAAGTGCCACGTCTATCCGAAGATGCTGTCGAACATCCAAGAGGTGAAGGCCAGGGGGGCGGAGGTCATCGCCGTGGTCACGAAAGGCGACGTCGAGGCCGCGAGGTTGGCCGACCACGTCCTCGAGGTTCCGGAGACCCCGGAACTCCTTAGCCCCGTCGTGGTAACCGTTCCACTGCAACTCCTCGCGTATCACATCGCGAAGAACCGCGGGTGCGACGTGGACCAACCCCGCAACCTCGCGAAGTCCGTCACCGTCGAGTAGACGGGCATCCGGCCTAGGGGAGGCCGTCCCGGATCCACCGGCGCGGACCACGGGTATCTCGGCGACGTACTCCTTTTCCGGTAGAACGGTCAACCTAAAGCTAGGTATGCCGACACCCCTGAGACGAAGCCGGGTTCCCGGCTCGCACCGAGACACATCGACGAAGGGGTTCAGCATGCTTCGAAAGACTCTCGCCTCCATGGTGACATTGGCGGTGGCGGACGCATTGACGCTCGGCGTCGCCGGGACCGCGGTGGCCTCAGGTGCCTGCGTCGTCACGAACGGCGTCACGAGCTACTTGGATCTTCAGGCCGGGCTCGATGATGCGGCCATCGGCGACACGCTGACCGTCAACGGGGTGTGTGCAGGTCCCTTCACCGTGTCGAAGAGCGTCACGGTCGAGGGTAGCGGCATCGATACGGCGTTGCTGACGGTGTACGACGGGGGAACGGTTCTGACCGTGAACGACGGCTCGACATTCATCGGGAGAGCGTTCACGGTGAGTGGGGGCCACGGGCCCAACGGCACCGATGGAGGCCCTGGGATCAACACTCCCAACGGCACCGATGGAACCGATGGACAGGCGGGCGGGATCCAGAACTACGGAGAAACCGACCTGAGCAACGTCTTGGTTAGCCAGAACGTGGGCGGCGACGCCGGCGACGGCGGCAACGGCGACGTCGAATCCGGTGGCGGCGGCGCAGGCGGGATGGGCGGCGCCGGCGGGATCCAGAGTTCCGGCGTCCTTGTCCTCCTCCAGACGACGGTAGACGGCAACACCGGCGGCCGAGCAGGCAACGCCGGTTCGGGATTGCCGTTTGGTCTCTCAGGTGTCGGTGGCACGGGTGGCATCTCGGAGTACTACACCGGTGGCACAGGCGGCGAGGGCTTCGGGGGGGCGCCACTGGGGGCGTTCGTCGCGATCAGATCCACGATCTCGGGCAATACCGGACTGTACGGCGGGGCGGGCGCGTCCTGGACGTACAGGGCTACGGACGGCGCCGGTGGCGTCTCTCAGTCCGCGCCGAACTCCGGTCTCATCGACAGCACCATCAGCGGCAACACGGGCGCAGACGCCTACAGCCTGGTCAGTGCCGATGGTGGATTGGTGAACACCACCATCGCGCAGAACGTCGGGGTGGGCATCCACGTGTACCAGCGCGCAGAGGCCCCGTTCAACATGGAGGGCAACCTCATCGCGCAGAACTCGAGCGCAGGTGTAGCGGATTGCCAGGTGGAAGGGGGGGCATCGCTTCCGGAGAACCACAACTTCTTCGGTACCGGCTGCCAGGGCCTTGCGCCCGACGCGACGGACCTCCAGGGGAACGTGGACGTGCCCCTTGACCCGATGATCGGGCCCTTGGCGGCGAACGGCGGTCCCACCTTCACGCACGAGCTGTTGACGGGGTCGCCCGCCATCGACGCGGCGGCAACATCGTGCGAGGGGTCCTCCATCGACCAGCGCGGTCTGCCGGCTCCGTCCGGACCCGCGTGTGACATGGGGTCCTTCGAGGTTCAGGCAGCTCCGACCATGCAGCCCGATGTCATGGTTTCACTCGGCGGGCCGACGAAGGGCGACAACGTCTACGGACCGAACGCCGCCGGGCAGACGCTCGTCGGGAAGATCGGCCCTCACCAAAGCAGGGTCTTCACGTTCACGTTCCAGAACGACGGAACCGCTGCGGACACGTTCCGCTTGAGCGGTCCGGGGAACACGTCCCTGGTCACGGCCACCTACCTCGGTGGTGCTGAAGGGCTAACCGACATCACCGACCAAGTGGTCGCTGGCACGTTCACGACGGGGGTGCTCGACCCGGGAGCGTCCTTCACGGTTCGGCTCTCGCTGCAGGCGGGCGCCGTCACGACCAGAACGATCCAGAGATGGCAGATGAAGGCTCGCTCGGTTACCGACACCACGAAGGCCGACGCGGCCCGGGCAGTTGCGAAGCTGCTTCCCCGCGCGCAGGCCTTCGGGGCGACGATCCGCGAAGGATCGATGACGCAGGCCCCGTCGTTCGGTGCGGCCAAGATCCGAGCGATCCGAGGGATCTTCGGCTAGGAAGCTCGGGGAGGACCAAGGTCAACAGGGGCCGGGGCACGCCGAGAGGCGGCTTCGGCCCTCGGCCTACAATCTGTCGGTGGAGATCGTTGGGCTGGGGGTGGATATCTGCGAGATCGCGCGGATGGAGCGCGCGCTCGAACGCCACCCGACGATGCGCGATCGGGTGTTCACGCCGGAAGAAATCGCCTATTGCGAGGGGAAGGCGAGACCCGCGGAGTCCTATGCGGGGAGGTTCGCGGCGCGCGAGGCCACGATCAAGGCACTGGGCGGCTACCGGGGGAAACGCTGGCAGGACATCAGCGTGAGCCGGCATCCAAGCGGTGCGCCGACGATCGCCCTGGCCGGCAACGCGAAGCGCAGGGCGGACCAACTCAGGATCACCGGCGTGCTCATCACGACCACACACGAGAAGACGAACGCCGTCGCCTTCGCGATCGCGATCCGGGAGAGCTCGTGAAACCCGTTCTGACGCCGTCGCAAGCCGGAGAACTCGACCGTGCCGCGCAGGCTGACGGTGTCGGCGCGGACGTCCTCATGGAGCGGGCCGGCCGGGCGCTGGCTCGCGCGGTCCTTGATATCACCGGCGGGACCTACGGCCGCCGGGCGGTCATCGTGTGCGGGAAAGGGAACAACGGCGGAGACGGCTTCGTCGCGGCGCGCCATCTCGCCCGCGCAGGCGCGGTGGTGCGGGTGCACCTGATCGAGGAGCCGGCGCCCGGAGTCGCGCGCGAGCAGATGGAGCGGGCGCTGGGCGAGACCCTCGCTCGGGTTTCACCCTTCTCGCCGGGTCGCCTGGCGCGAGACCTCGTGCACGCCGACGTCGCGGTCGATGCCATCTTCGGCACCGGGTTCCGCGGCAACGTCCGAGACGAGTGGTCCGGGGCGATCGATGAAATCAACGCATCGGGTATCCCCGTGGTTTCGGCCGATATCCCTTCGGGCGTCGACGGCACGTCCGGGGCGGCCCTAGGCAGCGCGGTCCGAGCACAGCTCACCGTCAGTTTCGGCCCCGTGAAGACCGGGGTTGCACTCATGCCCGGGGCGGAGTTCGCGGGTGATGTGCGCGTCGCGGACATCGGTCTGCCTGCCGACCGCGTGCGTACGGATGTGTTCCTGAGCGAGCCCGGGGACGTTGCCGCCATCCTTCCCGAGCGCGCCGCCGATGCGCACAAGCGGGCGAGCGGCCACGTGGTGGTTGTCGCGGGGTCCGCGGATATGACGGGCGCGGCGGTGCTCGTCGCCTCCGCCGCAGCCCGGATGGGGGCGGGGCTCGTCACTGTAGCGGCGCCCCGGGGGATCATCCCCGTTCTGCAGTCGCGGCTCTCCGAGGCGATCTTCCTTCCCCTGCCCGAGACCTCGGCGGGGTCGGTGGTCCAGCACGCGCTCGAACCGGTGCTCGACGCGCTCGATCGCGCGAATGCGCTCGTGCTCGGACCCGGCATGTCCACCCAGGTGCAGACCGCGGGGTTCGTTCGCGATCTCGTTCGGTCATCGCCGGTGCCGCTCGTGCTCGACGCGGACGGGCTCACGGCGTTCGCGGGATTCCCGGGGGAGTTGAGCGGACGGAAGTCTGCAGCGGTGCTGACACCGCACGCGGGGGAGTTCTCGCGGCTCCTCGATGTCTCGGTCGGCGAACTGGAGACGGACCGGATCGGGTTCGCGCGCCGGCTGGCTGAGGAGGCCGACGCCGTCACCCTCCTGAAAGGGAGCCGCTCGCTCATAGCGGAGCCCGGGGGGACGGTGAGGATCAACCCAACCGGCTCGTCGGTGCTCGCCACGGCGGGAACTGGGGACGTGTTGGCCGGGGTGATCGGCGCGCTCCTCGCGCGGGGGGTCGCGGCCGCCGACGCGGCCGCGGCCGGTGCGTATCTCCACGGTCTAGCCGGCCTCCTGGCCGGCCAGGCCTCCGGCGAGGGAACGATCGCCAGTGATGTCGTCGCGCTGATTCCCGAGGCGGTTGCCGGGGTGAGGTCGGCATGACGCGGCGCTATCGCGACACGGTGGTCCGAGTGGATCTGGAGGCGATCCGCCACAACGTCCGTACCGTCCATCCACCCGCGGCCGCGGTCATGGCGGTCGTGAAAGCCAATGCGTACGGGCACGGGAGCGTTCCGGTCGCAGGGGCGGCACTTGCGGCGGGCGCCACCCGCATCGGCGTCGCTTTGGTGGAAGAGGGGATCGAGCTCCGCGAAGGGGGCGTGACGGCCCCAACGCTGGTGCTGTCGGAATTCCCCCCCGGCTCGGAGGCCGACGCGCTCGCTGCCGAACTCACCCCGACGCTCTGCACACAAGAGGGGCTCGCGCGATTGCAGGCTGTCGCGCCGCCGGGGCTTAACGTGCATATCAAGGTCGACACCGGCATGCACCGGATCGGCGTGTGGCCCCCCGAGGCGACTACTGGGTTCGTCGCGGATGTCGTTGCGGCCGGATTCGTGGTCGAAGGACTGTGGACGCATCTCGCCCGCGCGGAGGAAGAGGAGCCGACGACCGACGAGCAGCTCGCGCGATTCTCCGGCGTCATCGACGAGGTCAAGGCCGCCGGAACCGTGCCTGCCGTCCTGCACGCGGCGAACAGCGCCGCGACCATCCTTCGCCCGGCCTCGCACTTTGATCTCGTGCGGCCGGGGATCGCGATCTACGGCATCCAGCCGGCACCGGGGGTGGGCACCGACCTCCGGCCCGCCCTCACGTGGCGGAGTGCCGTCACGGCCGTCAAGCGACTGCCTGCGGGCGAGCGTCTGAGTTACGGCCATCGCTACGAACTCGCGAAGGATTCGTGGGTGGCCACCGTCGCGGTCGGCTATGCGGACGGATATCCGCGCGCCGCCTCGTCCCGCGCGGACGTGCTCATCGGGGGGAGACGCCGCCGCGTCGCGGGAGCCGTCACCATGGATCAGCTTATGGTCGACTGTGGCGAGGACCAGCCAACGCCCGGTGAGCCGGTGATCCTCATCGGCCGTCAGGGCCAAGAGCGGATCACCGCGGACGAACTCGCGGCCCACATGGGGGCCATCTCCTACGAGCTGCTCGTGGGGATCGGCTCGCGGGTTCCCAGGGAATACGTCGGATGACGCGATCGCTCGCGGAGGTCGCGGCGGAGGCGGCCGATTGCACGAAGTGCCGCCTTGCGGAGGGCCGCACCCAGGTGGTCTTCGGTGTCGGCGACCCGGATGCCGACCTCATGTTCATCGGAGAGGGGCCGGGGTTCCACGAGGACAAGCAAGGGGAACCGTTCGTCGGGGCCGCGGGCCAGCTGCTCACGCGCATGCTCGGAGAGATCGGGCTCGCACGCGATGACGTCTACATCAACAACGTGGTGATGTGCCGCCCACCGGGGAACCGCGATCCTATGCCCGATGAGATAGAGGCCTGCACCCCTTGGCTCGTCGAGCGCATCTCGTTGATCCAGCCCCAACTCATCGTCACGCTGGGTAACTTCGCGACGAAGTTCGTGCTGCAGACGCCGCTCGGGATCACCCGGGTGCGCGGCTCGGTGCACACGTGGCACGGTAGGAAGGTGATCCCAACGTTCCATCCCGCGGCCATCCTGCACGGCGGCGGCGAGAAGTCGAAGCAGTTCGAACAGCTCCGCGAGGATTTCTCGCTGATCCGGTCGACCCTCGACTCGATGTCGGCGAGCCCAACGCCCCCGACGGATCCCGCCGCCTCAAGACCCACTGCGACGCCGCTCCCGGCGCGGGTACCGGAACCGGCGCAGCCGCGCCCGCCGGGAACAACCGAGCGGTTCGCGGAAGTGCTCCCCATCGGAGCCGACCTGCCCGATCCGGATCAGCTGGAGCTGTTCTGATGGGCGCGGCGACCGCCATGGCGGTCACCAGCGCGACGGCCAAGGACACACGCGCGCTCGGGGCCGCGCTCGCGGACGTATTCCGCGAGCGGGACGTCGTGTTGCTCACCGGGGAGCTCGGCGCCG
>JAXDJY010000163.1:0-4450 GCA_034667445.1 Actinomycetota bacterium
AAGCCATCGACACCTCCGCGATGTTGCCCATCCGTTCGTCCGCGCAGCGGGCGAGCATCTCTTCCAGACGTCCCGCCTCGGCACCTTCGAGCCCCACCATCTCGCCGCGTTCGATGTGGATGACGACAGGCTCGGGCAACGGTCCCTGGCCCATGAACAGCAGGTCTGCGTCGACGACCACGACGCCGGACGTTGTGCCTTCGACGGGAGCGGTGCCGGCCTCGATATCCGGTGGGGCCATGTAGTCCCCGGGCTCGCGCGCCAACCCGTGCAGCACGCGTCCCGGGCGCCCGGCCACCGAACCACGCAGGTCCGTCCCACCGGGGGTGGTGAGTCGGAAGCGCTCCGCACCATCCCACGCTCTGCCGATCTGTTCGGCATCGGCTCGGATCGAATCGAAATCCACCGTGAGTGGTCCGTCGTCGCGGAACGTCTCGAGCCGGACGCCGGGCATCGCCAGATACCGCACGCCCGCCCGCGTCGCCTGTTGCCGCGCGCTGCTGGAACCGATGAACAAGCTCGTGAGCTCGATCACGGCGCCGGCCTCCAGCATCGTCGCCGCCACGGTGCTCGGCGGCTCGGCACCGGGCAGGTCCGGCACGGGGATCAGTGCAACCCTCGGCTCGGCGCCGCGCCGGGCGATGCCCTCCTCGAGCCCGGCCACGACCTCCTGGTCGGTTCCTTCATCGGTGACCAAGAGGACCTGCTCCCCCTCGCGCACGGCGAGGCATCGATCGAGGAGATTGTCGAACCCCGCCGCGTACACGGCCCTACGCCGGGGACGATCCCGAGAGGGCGAGGGCGGCGAACGCCGCGTAGACCTTCGTCGCCTCGTGGATGTCCTCTACCGTGAGGTGTTCGTCAGGGCAGTAGACCGGTGGGCCGCCCGGCCCGAAGATCACCGTCGGCACCTTGTCTCCGAAGCTGGCCGTATCTCCCAACCAGTTCTCGACGCGCAGTTCCGGTTCGGCGCCCCGGATCTCTCCGACCGCCATCCGCATCAGGCGCACGACCTCGGAGTCGGGATCGGCGAGGTAGCCGCTCTTCACATCTGCGAGCACCACGTCGGCTTTGAAGCGAGGGTCCGCTTCCTCGGCGCGCGCCAGGCACCGATCGATCTCCGCACGAACCTGCTCGATGCTCACCCCCGGTTGCGGGCGCGCGTCGACGCGGATCACGCACTCGTCGGGGATCATGGATGGGCCTCCAGGCGCGAGGCCGCCGTAGATCCGGCCCGGCACGATGAACGTCTCCGGACCGAACAGGTCGACGACCCAGGGTTCGAGTTCGGGCTCGTACTTCGAGGCGTCGAGCGCGAGAACGGCCTGCGCGGCGAGCACGTTGGCGTTGATGGCAGCCGGCTTGTGGCAGGTATGCGCGGACCGACCGAGGGTCGTGATGTCGAAGTAGTAGCGCCCCCTGTGTCCGAGACACACCTGACTGTCCGTGAGCTCCCCGAGCACGCAGAGATCGGCGGCGTACTCATCGAAGTAGGCGATCGATCCCAACTGGTCGCCCATATGATCGGAGACCGCTGCCATCGCGAGGGTGCCCGAGACGGGAAGGCCACTCGCGCGCACCGCCTCGATCGCGACGATCTGACAGACCAACGCCGCCTTCATGTCCATTACGCCGTGGCCGTACACCGATCCATCGATCAGGGCGCCGGAGAACGGCTCGGTCACGTTCCAGCCGTGCGAGACCGGCTTCGTGTCCATGTGACCGGTCATCACCACCCTGCGCCCCGGTCCGAGCCGAACCTCGCCGATGGCGTTCGGACGATCGGGAAGGACCGGCTGCAGTTCCACCCCGTCGAACCCGGAGGCTCGCATGACCGATGCGAGGTACTCGGCGAGTGCGCCTTCCTCCCCGAGGACGCTGGGGATGCGGCACACCTCCTGTACGAGGCCGACCACGCGGTCGAGATCCACGCGATCCAGCACCTGCGCTATGACCTCGGCCGTCCCCGTGCCCACTTCCATCGCACACTCCCGGATGAGATATCAGATATTAGATACTAAACAGCCACACGTCAACGGCCGACCCGGTCGAGAGGGGACCCGCGCGGTCCCCCCTCGAACCGACCCGGCTATGGGCAGGCGTACGGCAGGTAATCGTTGGTGGAGATCGCCGACGCGTCAGGCGTCGACGTGATCAGGCCGTTCGTCTTCATCCAGTCCCCGTAGCTCTGCCACCCGGCCGAGTCGATGCACCCGGTCTTCGTTCCGGCGGCAGGTGTGAGCAGCGTCAGCGTGTAGGGCACGCTCTGATCCAGGAACTTCGGGGTGTACTGCGTGACCTGCTTCATCACGGCCGTGGCCCCCGTCGGGTCAGCGATGGCACCATCGGTCCCCTTGACCACTGACGCCACGAACCGCTTCACCGCATCCGCGTAGGCCGGATCGCTCGACAGACGATCGGAGTTGGCCACGATGACCAACTCGGCGTAGGTCGGCACACCCAGCTGGTCCGCGGGGAAGACGGTCGGCTTCTTCCCAGTTTCCTGCTCCATCTGGATGGCTTCGACGTTCCGGTACCCGCCGATGATCCCGTCGACCTTGTTCGAGAGCACCGAGGGGACGAGGCTGAATCCGACGTTGACCTTGGTCACGTCGCTCGCGCCCAGCCCGGCGGTCTTCAGCATCGTTTGATAGAAGGCGTCGTCACTCGGGATGCCGGTCACCCCTACCGTCTTGCCGGCCATCTGGGAGAGCTGCGTCACGGTGACGCCCGGGGCGATGATCAGCGAATTCAACGGCACGGGAACAACGGTGCCGACGGCCTTCACGGGCAACCCGTTCTGCTGTCCGTAGAACATCTCGGGCTCATACGAGATCGCCAGGTCGACCCTGTTGAGGCCGACCAGCTTGATCGGGTCCGCCGCATTCGAAGGTGGGTGAAACGCCACCGTCAGGTTGGCGTCGGTGAAGTACCCCTTGTTCTGGGCGTAGTAGATGCCCACGTGGTCAGGATTGGGCACCCAGTCCAGCTCGACGCTGAGCTTGGCGGCAGCCGCCGTCGACCCCGAACCGCTCGCGGAGCCACCACCCGCAGGCGTGACGGCCGAACTACTGTTGCTGCACGCGGCACCCACCGCTGCCACCACCGCGATCGCAATGACCGCGGTGAGCTTCTGCTTGAGACCAGATCGGTTCATGTCGACCAGTCCTTTCATCCGTCCGGCCCGTGGGAACCCACGCACCTCCCTCCCGTGACGCCCCCCGTTCAGACCTACATCGCATTCCCCCTCGGCGCCCATGGGACGAGGATGCGTTCCAACAACGACACCAGCGCGAACAGGGTGAAGGACATGAGGACAAGGATGAAGATGTCGGCGAAGATGCGGGCGGTCTGCAGGTTCGGCGTCGCTTGGAGGATGACGTAGCCGAGCCCGCCTTCGGACCCCGCGTACTCGGCGAACACCGCACCGATGGCGGCGAACGTGGCCGCGATGCGCAGTCCCGAGAAGATCGACGGAAGGGCGCCGGGGAATTCGATCCGCTTGAAGATGGCCCACCGGTTCGCGTCCAGCGTCTTCATCATGTGGATGTAGTCGTCCTCGACCGACCGGAGCCCGTCGATACCGTTCACCACCACTGGGAAGAAGCAGATGAGGGCCACGACGACGAGCTTCGGGAGGATCCCGAAGCCGAGGATGATCGTGAGGATCGGCGCAAGCACGACGATCGGGATCGTCTGTGATCCGATGAGGAGTGGATACAAGGTCCTCCTGAGCGGTCCGAACAGGTGCAGCAAGATCGCAAGCCCGATCCCGGCGAACGCGGCGATCAAGAACCCGAAGACGACCTCCCGCAGCGTGATCCACATCGCCGGCTCCAGATAGGGCGTCCAGTCTTGCTTCAGTGCGACCGCCACCTGAGAAGGAGCGGGTAGCAGGTACTTCGGGACGTTGAACCCGCGGATGATCACCTCCCACAGCACGAGGAGCGCGAGGGTGAACAGTGCGGCCAGGCCGTAGCTTCGCCAGAACCGCTTGAGCCGGCCCTTCCGTTGGTTCGTCGGCGCCATCGGTGCGGGAGGTTCTTGCGTGGCCGGTTCCACGGGAGCCTTCGTGCTCATTCGAGGGCCTCCAGCGCTCGCTCCTTCAGCGCGACGAAGTCCGGGCTCGTCACGATCGCGCGCCTGGACTCCCCTTCTGTCTTGAGGTTCGTGTCCAGGACCTGGACGACCCGGCCCGGGCGCGCGGACAGGACGACGACGGTCTTGCTCAGGAGCAGTGCCTCCTCCACGTCGTGGGTGACCAGGAGCACCGTGCGGGGCACGTCGCCGAGCGCCCGCAGCAACCACTCCTGCATCTGCCCACGGGTGATCGAGTCGAGGGCTCCGAACGGCTCGTCGAGCAGCAGCACATCCTTCTCGGCCATCAGCGTGCGGAGGAAGCTGACGCGCTGGCGCATCCCGCCGGAGAGCTGGGCCGGACGAACGTCCT
>JAXDJY010000164.1:0-4790 GCA_034667445.1 Actinomycetota bacterium
CTGATGGAACCCCTCATCGACTGTGCGAGAGCCCGGTGTACGGAAGGGGAGATCGTTTCCGCGCTTACCGAGGTCTTCGGCGACTATCGCGAGACGCCCTGGTTCTAGGCTCTTCCAGTTGCACGGCCTCCCAGTTGCAACACCTTGCAAGAAGCCGGTATCCTCCAACCCGGGGCGGCACCGTCCAGCCCCTGCGGCAGATCACCGAGGGGAGGGATATCGATGCGGCGGACCGTCATCGTGGTTGCCGTCTCCACGATGCTCGCCACCGCGTGCGGATCCCCGGATCTTGGCCGCCCGGCCGACGGCAAACTCCAGGTCGCAGCCTCGGTGGCACCCATCGTCGATATCGTCAAGAACGTCGCTGGCACCGCGGCCGATGTGCAGGGCCTGATACCGGAAGGCCAGGATTCGCACACCTTCGCGCCGACGCCCGCCACCGCTCGCGTCCTTTCCAACGCCGATCTCATCTTCCTGAACGGGTTGGATCTTGAGGATCCCACCTTGGCGATCGCGCAAGCCAACGAGAAGGCCGGAGCCCTCATCTATCAGCTCGGTTCGAACGCCCTCACACCGGACCAGTACCTCTACGATTTCTCCTTCCCGCGGTCCGGAGGACACCCGAACCCGCACCTGTGGATGGACGTCGCCAACGCGATCGCCTACACGAAATTGGTGCAGCAACAGCTCGACAAGGCGGATCCCACGAACAGATCAACCTACGACGCCAACGCGAAGCGATATCTCGCGACGCTGCACGCGCTGAACGGCGCCGTCCAGACCGCGGTCGATACGATCCCGCCGGGGAAGCGCCTGCTCCTGACGTACCACGATTCGTTCGCCTACTTCGCGGCTCACTACGGGATGACGGTCATCGGGGCGATCCAGCCCGTGAACTTCGCGGAACCGAGCGCGCAGGAGGTCGCGGCGCTCATCGATCAGATCCGGACCCGGCACATCCCCGCGATCTTCGGCTCCGAGGTATTCCCGAGTCCGATCCTGGCACAGATCGCAGGCGAGGCCGGGGCGAAGTACGAGGACACGCTGCGAGACGACGACCTTCCCGGCGACCCAGGCGGCCCGGAGCATTCCTACGTTGGACTCATGCTGTACGACGTGCGAACGATCGTGACGGATCTGGGCGGCGATCCAGCAGCATTGAACGACGTCCCCGACAAGAACCCCTACGACTAGCCATGCATCATCCCGTCCTGGAATTCAAGGGTGTGTCGTTCACCTACGGTGAGGGAGCGGTCCTTCGCGACGTCGACCTCACGATCCCCGAAGGGGCGTTCTGCGGCATCGTTGGGCCCAGTGGCGCGGGCAAATCGACGCTGATCCGACTCATGGATGGGTCGCTGAAGCCGACGGTGGGCTCCGTTACCCGCGGAACGGGTGCGGACGGGGCTCGGCTGCGGCTCGGGATCGTTCCGCAGCTGGAGGCGATCGATTGGAACTTCCCGATCACGGTTGAACAGGTGGTACTGCTCGGGACGGCCGGCGACGGAAGGCGGATGCCCTGGGCCTCGGCTGCACTGCGCCGGCGGGCGGCAGAGATCTTGGACCAGCTTGGGATCGGAGCGCTCTCTCGCCGTCACATCCGTGCGCTCTCGGGCGGGCAGCAACAGCGAGCGTTCATCGCGCGAGCGCTTCTTCGTAAGCCCGATCTCCTGGTCCTGGACGAGCCCACCAGCGGGGTCGACGTCCGTACCCGTCACGACATCCTGCACCTCCTCCACGAGCTGAACCACGAGGGGATCTCGATCGTCATGACCACGCACGACCTCAACGCGGTGGCCGCTCACCTGCCCAGTCTGGTGTGCGTGAACGGACGCATCCTTGCCCAGGGGACTCCTTCCGAGGTGCTGCGACCGGAGGTGCTCCGCGCACTTTACGGAGCGGAGATGATCGTAGTGGAGCGCGAGGGGATGCTCTTGGTTGGGGACGCGTTCAGCGCGACGATCGACGCACATGACCCTGCCGCGCATCCGGCGGCGATGCCGTCGGCGCACTTCGGCAAGCCGCCTCCGCCGCACAGCCACGGCCCGTCGGAGGACCCCGGACACGATCATGCGAGCGCGCCGCGGGGGAGGAACTGATGCACTGGCTGACCGATCCGATCCTCGAGTACCGGTTCTTCCGGATCGGGCTGACCGCCGGGGTTGTCGGGGGCGCGCTGTGTGGATTCGTCGGCGTGTACGTCGTGCTGCGACGGATGTCCTACATCGGACACGGGTTAGCGCACGCCATCCTCGGGGGAGCGGCGGTCTCGGCCGTCGTAGGTTTCAACATCCTCGCGGGGGCGGGAGCCTGGGGCTTGTTGTCGGCGATGCTGATCAGTGGTGTCGCGCGACGGCGGAAGATCGGAGCAGACGCCGCGATCGGGGTCATCACCACGGCCTTCTTCGCGCTCGGCGTCCTGCTCATCAACAGTGCCCACATCGGCGTGAGCCTGGACAGCCTCCTGTTCGGCGACATCCTGGGGATAACCGCCGGCCAGATCTGGGTTCTGCTCGGCGTGAGCGCGTTCACGGCCGGCGTGGTGTTCCTGCGGTACCGGCAGTTGTTGTTCGTCACGTTCGATCCGGAGGCCGCCGATGCGTACGGGATCAGCTCTCGGTGGGTGGACTCCCTCTTCGCCCTCATATTGGCCGCGACCATCGTTGCCACGCTGCGGTCGCTCGGGGTCACGTTGATCGCCGCCACGATCGTGTTCCCCGGGGTCATCGCCCGGCTCCTCACCGATTCGTTCGCCAAGATGCTCCTGATCTCGACCCTCATCGGTGCCGCCGCGGGGGCGGCCGGGATGTACGTGTCGTTCTACGTCGAATCCACGAACGTCGCCCCCGGTCCCGCCATCGTGTTGATCCTTGCCGTCACCTTCGCGATCGTCTACGTCATCACCGGGGTCACGTCCCGCCGACGGCTACAGGTGTTGGAGAGTACGGACGAACACACGGATCTCGCCCCGGGCTCGATCGGTTTCGACTAGGCGCCGATCGCGCCGGCCGCGTCGGTGGCCTCGGCGCACTCGGCGCAGAGCCCCGTGATGGCGAAGTGGGTGAGGTCGGCCGCGAACCCGTGGTGGCGGGCGATGAGATCCGACAGTGCATTGGCTTCCACCAGCGAGAGTTCGTCGTCCCGCCCGCAGCGTGAACAGGTGAGGTGGATGTGCTGGGCCTCCTCCGAGCGGTGGTATTCGGCGCCGGTCTCAAGGTGCGAGTGCTGCAGGACGCCGACCTCCTCCAGCAAGGTGAGGGTCCGGTAGACGGTGGACGCGTTCACCCCGGGCATCTCCCCTTGCACCTTCCGGGCGATGGAGGTGGGGGAGATGTGACCCTGGGTGCGCATGACCTCGGCGACGATCGCCCGCCGCTGCGGTGTCATCCGCAAGCCCCGGCTCCGCAGGAGCTCCATCACGTTCCCGAAGTCGTGCACGGTCGATTCCATGGCCCGGGAGTCTAGCAGCGACTTGCAGGTGCAAGGATCCCTCGCGGTTGCGAACCCCTCAGCGCCGGGCGAGAGCGTCCGCCACGATGGCTGCGTCCTCGCCAACGCCGTACAGCAGCGAAGACTTGCGTTTGCGGAGGAAGTGGACCCCGACGAAGTAAAGGCCAGGAACCGCCGTGCTCGCGCAGGCTTCGTGGACCGGGAAGCCGTTCGAGTCCAGGACGCCCGGCCACGGAGCGAGGGGACCGTAGTCCGGAAGGAACCCTCCCGTGAAGATCGCCGCCCCGAACCCACCGAGGTCGAGCTCGGCGGGGGAACGCGGGTTGAACGGCCCCCGTTCGGGCACCTCGAACTCGGGGAGCCCGGCATCAGCGGCGGTGGCGCGGAACAGGTTCATGAGTTCCGAGTTGCGGGCATCGCCCCACGCGATGATGTCTGCGAGATCCTGGGCGAACCGCGCGCGCCCGTCGCCGGCCCCTTCGAACCGTCCGAGCAGCGTCACGCCCATGGCTTGCAGCGTCCGCAGATGCAGGTCGTGCCCGCCGCCGTGGCCCGTCGCGAGCAGGTTGGCCGACAGGCGCGTGGCCGGAGGCAACGCGGTTGGTGCGTCCAGGAATCCGGACTCGACGACCCAGTGGACGATGTCGCGGCCGCCGAGACGACGATCGACCCATGGGGCTCGGCCGCACGCAAGGAACACCTCGCGACCGGCCTCATGCAACTCCTCGGCGATCTGACAACCGGACTGTCCACTGCCGATGATCAGGATCTTGCCCGGCGCGAGATCTCCCGGGCTCGTGTAGCCGGTCACGTCGATCTGCTGCAACGAGCCGGGCAACCCGTCCACGCCGGGCGGCCGGATGGGACGCTGATACGCCCCGCTGGCCAGGACGATCGACCTGGCCTGGACCCCTCCCGAGGAAGTCGCCAGCTCGAAGCCCGTGTCCATCGTGCGAGCGGCCGCGACGTCTACCCCACGAAGCACCGGGGCACGGGCGTACTCGGCGTATCGCTCGAGGTAGGCAACGATCTCATCGCGCGCCATGAAGGCGTCGGGCGCGTCGCCGTCGTACGGGTGGCCGGGGAGCTGCACCGACCAGTTGGGTGTCACCAGGCAGAAGGTGTCCCACCGCTCGCGCCACGTCTGCCCGATGTCCCCGCGCTCGAGCACGACGTGCTCGACCCCTCGAACGCTCAGCTCTCGGCTGGTAGCCAGACCTGCCTGTCCGCCTCCCACGACCGCGACATCCACCTGCTCCACCGACGCAGGGTATCGCCCCAAGCGGGGACCACGGAGCTGCGCGTTAGCATGCTGCGCCATGACGGTGTTGGTGACGGGG
>JAXDJY010000165.1:0-4072 GCA_034667445.1 Actinomycetota bacterium
CAGCTCAAACGTAACAACGGGAGCCGTTGTGAGCGGCGTGATCGCGATCCTCGCCTCCTTCTTGGCCGCCTACCTTGGAGGTCAAAGGGGTGAGGGCTACAACGAGCGGATCGACAGAACCATCGCGAGGAACGGGGAGACTGGCACGGTTAGGCCAACGAACTATTCGGACCAGCTTCCCGCTCGTCCTTAAACCACCGCACGCTGGACACTAAATGCGGTTCGATCCGTTACCGCGTCATGATCTACACCCGGAGCTACAGGATCCGGCGATGCGAGAAAGGAACGGCATAAACGAGGTCGCGGCTGTCCGCTGGAGCCGCGCCACCATGTCGCACCGGGACGCGCGAAAACAAGAACCGGGGCATAGACCCTCACACCCCTAGCGCCGCTTGCCACCCCGTCCGTCGCCCTGGGGCCCCAGCGCGATCCACCCTGACTCTGACCCGGCCTATTAGCGAGCAACCTGCACCCGTAGACTACGGCTCCGTGAAAGTGTGTACGGCGTGCGGCGTGGAGAACGACGTGGGTGCCCTGTTCTGCATGTCGTGCGGGACCCCGCTTCCCGGTGCCTGTCGCTCCTGTGGGGCGCCGGTTCCGGAGGACGCACGGTTCTGTCCCCAGTGTGGAGCGCCGTTCGGCGGGGCCGCGACGCCGCACGCTGTCGCGCCGGAGACCGAACGGCGGATCCTCACCATCCTGTTCGTCGATCTCGTGGGATTCACCGAGCGCTCGGACCAGGCCGACCCGGAAGACGTCAGGAACACCTTGGTCCCCTTCCATCGGCGGGTGCAGGCGGAGTTGGAGCGGTTCGGCGGCACGCTGGACAAATTCATCGGCGATGCGGTGATGGGAGTCTTCGGCGCCCCGATCGCCCACGAAGACGATCCGGAACGGGCGGTGCGCGCGGCGCTCGCCATCCTTCTGTCTATCGAGGAACTCGCCGCGGACGACCCGGCGGTCGCGGTTCGGATCGCGGTGAACACCGGCGAAGCCGTGGTGTCGTTCGGTACCGGTCCCCAGATCGGTGAGGCGGTTGCCGGCGATGTGGTGAACACCACCAGCCGGATGGAATCCGCCGCCCCTCGCGGTTCGGTGGTGGTCGGGCCGGAAACCCACGCAGCCACCCGGGACCATTTCCGCTTCCGCGAACTCGAGCCGGTGCGAGCCAAGGGAAAGGCCGAACCACTGCGCATCTGGCAGGTGCTCGGCGAAGGAGGCCCAGACTCGCCGGAACGACAGGCCTCCTTTGTGGGCCGCGGTGGCGAGATGGCGCTCCTTCGCGATCTCTTCGTGCGGACTACCCGCGATGGCGTTGGGCAGCTGATCACCCTTGTGGGCGAACCCGGGATCGGCAAGACCCGTCTGCTGGAAGAGCTCCGCCGCGAGGTCGGCGGTCGGGCCGGCTGGATGGGGGGCTCGTGCCTCCCCTACGGCGAGGGCATCACCTTCAGCGCCATCTCCGACGTGATCCGTGCGTGCGCCGGGATCGAGCGATCCGACGATCCAGGCCTCGCTCACGGTCGGCTACGCGAGTTGGCCGGGGCTGTCGAATCAACAACGGCTGAACAGGAATGGTTGCTCGGCCGGCTCGAACCGCTCTTGGGGCTCGGTGGGACTACCGGGGACGAGCGGTGGGCGGACGCGACGATACCGCCGCGCGAATCCGCGACCGCTTGTGCCCGCGTCCTCACCGATGCCGCGAGGGAACGTCCGTTGGTCGTGGTGATCGAGGATCTGCACTGGGGAGAGCCCGCACTTCGAGACGTGCTCGAATCCCTCGCCGACCAACTGTTGGACTGCCCGATCATGCTGATCTGCTCCGCACGGCCCGAGCTGCTGGACGAAGGTCGATGGGGTGGGGGACGGCTGAATAGCACGACGATGCGTCTGACGAAGCTCTCTGACCCCGAGACCGTCTCACTCCTTTCGGATCAACTGATGCAGATGACGCTTCCCGACGACACACGCCTCGCGTTGCTCGACCGGGCCGGTGGGAACCCGCTCTACGCGCTCGAGTTCGTGCGAATGCTGGTGGAGGTGACGCCGCCGAACGCGACCGGAAGGGGAACTATCCCGATGCCGGGATCGATCCATGCTCTGATCGCAGCGCGGCTGGACGCGATCCCCTCGGACCTCCGCGGTCTCCTTCAGGATGCCGCCGTCATAGGCCCGGAATTCTGGCCGGGAGCGCTTGCGGCGATCGGCTCGGCGCCGCAGGCGCAGATCCGCGGAATGCTCGGCGAACTCGTTCGGCGCGGCTTGATCCGGCGCGAGCCGGAGGGATGGCTCCCGGATGAGCCGTCCTATGTGTTCACGCACGCGTTGATCCGCGAGGTCGCCTACAGCCGGATCTCGCGGCCCGCGCGGGCCCAGCGTCACCTGGTCGCAGGGCGCTGGCTGGAACAGAGCGCGGGCGACCGAGCCCCCGAGAAGGCTGAAACCCTCGCCAGCCACTTCGCCCAGGCCGTCGAACTCGCCGGCGCCGCCGCGCTGGACGAACAGGCGGAGGAAGCTCGCGGCCCGGCCGTTCGCTGGCTGTTGGTGGCTGCCAGGTCTGCGGCGCGGCTGGACCAAGCCGGTGCGTTCGCCCTGTATGGGCGCGCCGTGTCGCTTGCGCCCGAGCTATCGGAAGAACTGGGCGAAGCCCTCGCGGGCTCGGCGCTCATGGGCCGGAGGACGGGCGCCTTGAGCGCTGGAGAGGTCTTGAGCCGCTACGACCGGGCGCTCGAGCTCGCACAAGCTCGGGGGGACCAGCTCGCCGCCGGAAACGCGCTGGTGCGGATGGGATCGCAGTTAGGAGCGATGGGAGAGAAGGACCGTGCCCATGCCGCCCTCAAGGAGGCCGTGGAGAGGCTCGAAGCCGAACCTCCGGGTCCCGAGCTGGCGCGTGCATGTGCCTTCCGTGCGGAGGAGGAGTTGTTCGCGGGGAAGGGAGAGGCCGCGCTGTCGTGGGCGGATCGCGCGCTCGAACTGGGGCGGCGCTTCGATGCGGTGGACGTGCAGATCATCGCCTTGCACATCCGTGGCGACTCCCGGTGCTCGCGCGGAGATCCCACGGGGTTGGAGGACCTGCACGAGGCGCTGCGCCTGTCCGAGGCCACGGGCAACGCCTCGGACATCGTGACGTCGCAGAATTATCTGGCCGAATGGCTCTGGGCTTTGGAAGGGGCGGCCCGGGCGGTTCCCTACATGGAGGCCGCAGTGGAGCTTGCCGAACGGCGCGGTGCAGTGAGTCAGGGGCAATGGGCGAAGACAGGTTCGCTCATGGCCTTCTTCGAATGGGGCGATTGGGACCGGGTGCTCCTTTGGGCAGACGAGGTGCTCGCCGCCGGACGGGAGATGCTCGACGAAACGCTGTGGGTGGTGGCCCGCGTCATGCGGTCGTGGGTCTTGCTCCTGCGCGGCAGCGCCGATGAGGCCGACGACTACTTGGAGCTCGTGGATGAGGCGCGACCGCTCCGCGAGATGCAAGCGATGGCTCCGACCCTGGTGGTCGGTGCTGCGTTGGCGCAGAGTGCCGGCCACGATGACCATGCGCGTGCGCTCTTGGTCGAGTTCGAGGAGACAACGCGCGACGTGGCGTCGGAGTACCGTGAGGCGTACGCAGCCGAGGTCGCCCGCCTCTGCGTGGCACTCGGGATCATGGAGACCGCGGAGCTCCTCACCGCCGATCCGAGCGGCGCATCCGCGCGCGACCGCCTGTACCTGAAGACGACGAACGCGATCTTGTCCGAAGCTCGAGGAGATCTCGACGACGCCGAGAGGCGCTATGAAGAAGTGGCGGCTGCGTGGTCGGCGTTCGGCTGCCCGCGCGAGGAGGCCGAGGCGATCTCCGCCCGGGCTCGATGTCGCGAGAGGCTTGGCGCCGTGCCCTCGCCGCGGATATCGCGCGCGCCGATCAGATATTCCAGCGACTCGGTGTGCTCAGCGGGGCCTGATCTCCCGCTGTTTCACGGCAAGCAGTGCCGGGGCATGCCTGCCGAGTGGCGGAACGGGTGAGGAGCCAGCGGGGTCCCCGACGACCCTAGGAGTTCTATGGCGGCTTTCTTGTAGGCAAACAGGTTCAGAT
>JAXDJY010000166.1:0-5502 GCA_034667445.1 Actinomycetota bacterium
CCGAATTGCCTTTGCACATGCACGAGCTGAATCGACGAACACGGCCTCGGTTGCACCCCTTGAGAGCGCTTCGATCCCCAGCGCGCCCGTGCCCGCGTAGAGGTCCAACACGACCGATCCCGCGACACGCGCGCCGAGGCTGGAGAAGAGGCCTTCGCGAGCCCGGTCCGCTACCGGGCGCGTTCCCGGTGGCACCGCGCCCAGGCGAACCCCTTTGGCGCTACCGCCGATGATGCGCATACGGCGAGCCTAGCCGGGCCGGCTCCGGCCGCCTACGACTGGAACAACCACTCGATCGAGCGTTCGAAGCGCTGCCGCAGTTCGGCGAGCACCGCGGGATGCGCACTGAGATCTGGGTCCTCCTCGATGAGCGCGAATGCCCGGGCCCGTGCCCGCTTCACGAGTTCCATGTCATCGGCCAACCGAGCGAGCTTGAGGTCCGGCATCCCCGATTGCTTCGTGTCGAACAGCGTGCCCTCGCCCCGGAGCTTCAGGTCCTCGTCGGCCAGCTCGAAACCGTCTGTCGTCCTGACCATCGCGTCGATGCGCGCCTTCGCGTCCTGGTTCTCCTCCTCGGCGGCATCGAACAGGATGCAATAGCTCCGGTGGGGGCCACGGCCGATCCGGCCGCGGAGCTGGTGAAGCTGCGCCAGGCCGAAGCGCTCTGCGTTCTCGACCATCATCACGCTCGCGTTCGGGATATCGACGCCAACCTCGACGACGGTGGTCGAGATGAGGATGTTGGACGCACCCGACCGGAAGCGATCCATGATCTCCTCCTTGATCTTGGGACGCATCCGCCCGTGGAGCAGTTCGACGTTGAGATCGGGGAACACCTCGGTTGCAAGGCGGACAGCCTCCGCTTCGGCCGCCTTGACCTGCGTGCTGTTCCCGTCATCGATCGCCGCGCAGACTACGAACGCCTGTCGGCCTGCCGCGACCTCGGTTCGCACGAGTTCCTCCGCCACTAAGCGCTCGGCGTCGCTCCGGACGGCCCGCGTTTCGATCGGCTGGCGGCCCTTCGGGAGTTCGTCCAAGACGGCGACGTCCAGGTCGCCGTAATACGTGAGCGCGAGGGTTCGCGGGATGGGCGTGGCCGTCATGATGAGCACGTCCGCATCGCCCCCTTTGCCTTTGAGGGCCATCCGCTGGTGCAGCCCGAACCGGTGCTGCTCGTCGATCACGGCCAGGGTGAGGTCCGCGAACGAAACGGCCTCCTGGACCAGCGCGTGGGTGCCGATCACCAGGTCGACATCACCCGCCGCGAT
This sequence comes from Actinomycetota bacterium, assembly GCA_034667445.1. Classification (GTDB taxonomy): domain Bacteria; phylum Actinomycetota; class UBA4738; order UBA4738; family HRBIN12; genus JANXVR01. The sequence continues at coordinate 1,269 of JAXDJY010000166.1, forward strand.
GCCGTCGAGTGTCCGCTGTCGGTCGGCGCCGGTCACCGCGGCCGTGAGGACGGCGTGCGTTAGAGCCGGCTCATCGGGTATGTCCGCGCCGGGACCCGGATCCAGAAGCGAGGTCTGCGCGTCGCCACGACGTCCGGATGCGGCGAGGTACTCCAGGTACGGGAGCGCGCCGACGCCCTCGAGCAGCATCGCCGCAGATCGGGCGTGTTGACCTGCGAGGACCTCCGTCGGCGCCATGATCGCCGCTTGGTGTCCCGACTGGATGGCTACGAGCGCGGCGTGCAGGGCGACGAGGGTTTTGCCCGAGCCCACGTCTCCTTGGAGCAGAAGGTTCATCGGGCGCGCCGACGCCATGTAGTCGTCCACCGCATGCATCGCCTCTCGCTGCGCGCGCGTCGGATCGAACGGAACCGTCGCCAGGAGGCGCCGGGTGAGCTCACCGCCGGGCTCGTGCGCGATCCCCGCCGCCTCCGCCGCAACTCGGTGTTTGCGGAACGCCACTCCGAGTTCAAGCGTGAAGAGCTCGTCGAACTTCAACCGCTCTTGGGCGCGATGCAGCTGGCCCTGCCCTTCGGGGAAATGGATGTGCCGCAGCGCCCAGTCATAGGATCCGAGGTCCTCCGCCTCGACGATCGCCGACGGAACCGGGTCCGCCACCTTCGGGAGTTGTTCGATGGCTCTCCAGACCAGCTCACGGATCGTCCGGGTGGAGATGCCCTCGCTCGCCGGATGCACGGGCGTGATCCTCCCGGTGTGCACCATGTCGGCATCGTCACCGCGCAGGACCTCCACCTCCTGGTTCGCGAGCTGGCGCCGCCCCTTGTAGAGGGTGCCGACGCCGCTGACTGCGACCTCCACGCCCTCTCGGTAGAGGTTCGCAGCCCAGGGCTGGTTGAAGAACGTGAGGTCGAGATACCCCGTTCCGTCATAGAGGGTGACCACCACCATGGTCTGGTGCTTGCGGGTGAGGCGCTTTACGACCTTCTTCACGTGGGCGATCACGGTGACGTACTTCCCGATGGGGAGTTCCCGGATCGCGGATACACGCGAGCGGTCGATGTACCGGCGAGGGTAGTGGTGGACGAGCTGATCCACGGAGGTGATGCCGAATACCTGCTCAAGCACGACGTGGGCTTCCGCGCCGCGCGTGCGAGACCCCGCGCGACGGGCGGCGATCTTGGCGTCGATGCTGGTGATGGGGGAATCGAGCGTCAGCGGCACTGGGTCCTCACCGTTCCGGTGTGTTCGGTTCTACCATGCTTGCGTGACACGCAGACGGATGACGATGGCCGGCTTTACGATGCTATTGGCGCTCGGCGCGTGCACGGGTTCGATGTCGAGCCCCACCCCCTCGAACCACGTGTCCGTAGCGCCCAAGCTGCCGACGTCCCCGGAGGCACTGCCCCTGACCGATGCCGCCGGCTATCGCGCGTTGATCGGAAGCCTCCACGGGACGCCTATCGTGGTGAACGTGTGGGCCTCATGGTGCGTGCCCTGCAACGACGAGGCGCCGATGTTGCGACAGGCCGCGTTGGACCAACCAGACATCCGATTCATGGGGATCGACATCCAGGACTCCAAGGACAGCGCGATCAACTTCATCCACAAGTACTCGATCACCTACCCCAGTCTCTTCGACCCGCCTGCGGCGATCCGTAACAGCCTCGAACTCGTAGGCGTGCCAGACACACTGTTCTACGACGCGAACGGGGTCGTGCAGGGACAGGTCATCGGCCCGCTCACCCCGTCATCTCTTAGGGGGAACCTCGCGAAGATCAGCAGCTGAGAGCGTCTGGTAGCCTCGTCGAGCTATGGCAGCCGTGTGTGACGTATGTGGAAAGAAGCCGTGGTTCGGCAAGTCGGTGACGTTCTCGCACAAGCGGAACAACCGCCGATGGGATCCGAACATCCAGCGCGTACGCGCGCTCGTCAACGGCACCCCGAGGCGGGTTAACGCCTGTACGTCGTGCATCAAGGCCGGCAAGATTACCCGCATCCCCCACGCCTGAGCCATCTCGACTCGACTCGATCCGATCCAAGTGGGTGTTTGCGCTCGCGCTCGGTCATGGGTACGGTCGGGGAACCCGAGCTTCCTGGAGGCACCCGTGAAGCACATCCGGATCGGCGTACTCGCCCTCGCCGCCCTGATCCTCCTGCCTAGCGCCGCCGTTGCGCAGCAACCCGTCGGTGACGTGGCCGACGGCAATGATTCCCCGGGACTGTTGGACATCTCCCACTTCTACGGCGTCAAGACCGTCAGCGACGGACCGCTCACCATCCGCATCCACTTCTTCGAGAACGTGAAGAGCTCCATGTTCACGAAGAGTTCCAAGGACAAGGTCTCCGTTTACTTCGACGCCTCGCCGAACTACGACGGTGTGGCCGACTACACAGGGATCGTGCGCCAGACGAACAGCGGGGATCTCGAGTTCCTGATCAGCGGCTCCGGATCGAGCTTCGACCCGCTAAAGGTGACACGTCCGAACCGCAGGGAGCTGAAGACCATCGTTCCGGGCAACTCCCCGCCCAACCCCAACGGGCCGCTGGAGATCAAGGTGAAGACGGTCTACGTCTCGACATCCGGCGCTTGCGCGTCGGGGTGCCAGGACAGGGCGCCCGACTCGGGCTGGCTCCTCACGTGATGGGATCCGTTCCCGGAATCGACTGCGCGCCCGACGCAGGGTAGCTTTCTACGAGCTAGCGCCTCCGGGCCGTGGGCGGAGGCGAAGCCCAGAGCTGATCCACTGGGCCGATCCCTTTCCCGATGGAGAGCGCGTGCGCGATGGCCTCGGTGACGAACGCTTTGCCCGCTTGCACGGACGTTCGAAGGTCGGCGCCCATCGCAAGATGGGCCGCGATCGCCGCACTGAGCGTGCAGCCGGTGCCATGGGTATTCGGCGTATCGATGCGCACGGCCTCGAACCATTCCTCCCCGTGCACGTCGGCGAGCAGGTCCGCCGATGTGTCGCCTTCGAGATGTCCACCCTTCACCAGGACGGCGTTCGCGCCGAGCGCCAGGACGGCGTCGCCGGCCCGCCGCATGTCGTCGCGTGTTCGCACGTCGAACCCAACGAGCGCCGCTGCCTCGGGGAGATTCGGCGTAACAAGGAGCGCGAGCGGCAGGATCTCCGAGCGGAGTGCGTCCATCGCATCGGGTTCGAGCAAGAGGTGTCCGTGCTTGGAAACCGAGACGGGATCGACCACGAGGTTCGCGATCCCAGCCTCACGGACGGCGCGCGCGACCGCCCGAACGATCGCCGCATCTGCGAGCATCCCGGTCTTCGCGGCATCGACCCCGATGTCGGTTGCCACGGCCGCGATCTGCGCCGCGACGATGGCTGGATCGACCTTCTGCACGGCGCTCACCCCCTGCGTGTTCTGCACGGTGATCGCCGTGATGGCCGTCATCCCGTAGACGCCGAGCGCGCTGAATGTCTTCAGGTCAGCCTGGATACCCGCGCCGCCCCCCGAGTCGCTCCCCGCGATCGACAGTGCGCGTGGCCGAGGGGAGATCACCGGAAGTGCTCCCATCCCTGCGGCTCGAGCACTCGGCGTCCGCTCGCATCCTCGATCGTGGCGCCGGCACCTGGACCCATCCGACCGATCAGGGTCAGACGCGTGCCGGATCGGGTGTCGAGTTCGGTCGTGATCTGAGCCACGACGTCGGCGCCAACGGTCGCGAGCAGTTCGTAATCCTCGCCACCGTTCAGCGCTTCCTCCGGCGTGGCCGCCGGGTGCACCGGAACGGCGGCCGCGTCGAGCGTTGCGGCGAGGTTGCTCGCTAGACAGAGCCGGGAGAGGTCAAGGGACAGACCGTCGGAGACGTCGATCATCGCCGTCGCACCGGCGTTCGCGAGCGCTTGGCCCTCGGCGACGCGCGCTGCCGGCCGGAAGTGCAGCCGGAGCGCGTCCCGATCCGCATCGGACCACGTGGCCGGGGCGGCATCCGCGAGCCGCAGGCCTGCGGCAGACCCACCGAGCGAGCCGGTGATGACGATGACGTCGCCCTCCCGGGCACCACGACGGCCGACCGCCCGCCCGGTGGCGACTTCGCCGACCACGGTGATGGCCACGCTTACCTCGCGGCCCTTGGCGAGGTTGCCACCGACCATCCAGAGCGCGTGTTCGTCACACGCCTCGCGCATGCCGCCGAACAACTCCATCGTCCATGCGGCGTCCACATCATCCGTGAGGGTCAGCGCGCAGACCGCCGTGCGCGGAGAAGCGCCCATGG
>JAXDJY010000167.1:0-3820 GCA_034667445.1 Actinomycetota bacterium
CGGATTAAGAGTCCGTTGCTCTGCCGGATTGAGCTAGAGGCCCGCCACACGATACCAACTGCCTCCAGTGTCGAAGACCGACGCGGTACGCTCGCGGCATGCGCACCGGCCACCGATCGACCATGCCGCACCGCGCGACGGGGCCGAGACGTTCGGCGTGACCGACCCGGAAATCGTCCTCGAACTTCGCACCGATCCGGGTGAGTCCGGAGTGATCCGCGCCGTCATCCGTTCGCCGCGGGGAGACCGCACCGCGTGGTTCGGGACCGACGATGTTCCACTCCGGCAGGACGCGACGCCGTTCGTCCCGGCTGCGTTGCTCACCGCGATGCGCAACCGAGCAAGGCTGGTGGTGGACGGAGAGGTGTCGCCGCGTCTCTTGGCGAACCTGCCGGGCGTCCAACGGATGTTCTGCGTGATACGGCCGCGCTGGCGTGTCGTGGAGGTCCGGGCGGAACGGGCTGCACCCGCGACACCGGGGACCGGAGTCGCTTCGTTCATCTCCATGGGACTCGATTCACTCTCCCTGGCCATCCGCCGTCGCGAGGAGCTGACGCACTTGCTCATGCTCCGGGGTTTCGGGTCGGAGCCTCCGTCCGCGACGGCGCGGATCGAACGTGGCGCCAGAGAGCTGGCCGAGCGCGATGGGAAACAGCTGATCCTGGTGAATTGCAACCCGCGTGAACTGGCGCGCGGTGTCGCGGGCTGGACCCGGTTCCACGGTGCGGCCCTCGCCGGCGCGGTCCACGCGGTCTCACCGGCCGTGGGAACTGCCGTGATCGCCGCAAGTATGTGGCACCAGGAGATGACCACCTATCCGTCCAACCCCGTGCTCGATCCCCTCTGGAGTTCGGAGGAGACACAGGTGGTGCATGAAGGGACCGAACTCACCCGGACGGAGAAGGCCATCTCGATCGCCTGCGACGAACTCGCGATGCGCTATCTCCACCCGTGCTTCGTCGCCACCGGGGATCAGTACAACTGCGGGAAGTGCGGGAAATGCCAGCGGACGATGGCGTGTCTCAGGGCAGCGGGGGTGATCGATGCACCCGCGTTCGACCACCCGTTGGACCTCTCCCTACTCGCTTCACAGCCGGGCACCATCCCGGTGATGGATGCGATCTACCGCGAGCAACTCTGGGGAGCGCTCACCTTCGCACCGGACGACACCGAACTCATCGACTCGGTTCGCGCAACGTTGATCCCGCCGCGTTCGCGGCTAGCGCGCTTGCGGCGCAGGGTTCAGAAGCGACGAGCCGTGTGATCACTGCTCGCTCGTCAGCGCGGAGGATCCGTCGATCGCCTCACGGAAGATAGCCGGGAGGGAACCCGCGGCCGCGATCTTCCCGATCAGCCGATGCGTCGATTCGGGGTAGGAGTGCAGGACGACGCCCGGAAGACCCGCGAGCCGCTCGGCGTGCACGCGATCCAGACGATGCAGACTCGCATAGTGGACGTGGATGCTCGTCGTGCCGCCAGCCGCGCGGATCAACGGCCGAACATCACGCCAACGTGATCCCGCCGCCACGGCATCCAACGACCTGCCGAGTTCGGGATGGCGCTGGTCACGGTGACGCCGGCGGTTCCACCTATCGGTGAACGTGTTCGGAGAGAAGACCACCACTTCATCGGCGCCACATAATGTGCCGAACAGGATCGCCGCCATCCCTCCTGAGGAGTTCCCAGTGAACACGGACCGTCGCACGCCGAGCTCCGCCATCAGTGCTGCGATCGCCGCGGCTGCTTCGGGAACCGTCGCGCCCAACCCCTCGATGCCACGAAGGTAGCAACACCTCTGCAGATCTCGGGCGAAGAACCGCTTCACATCCAGAGAGCTCACCTGCCGGAAGAACTCCCAGGACGGCACACCCATCGCGAAGATGATCCCGCCGAATGCTGCCAGCAGAACGTCTGATGCCGCGCCGACGTCGATGGCGAACCCACGCGTCTCATCGCGCAGGTGCGCTTCGAAGTCCCCCCTCACAGAACGGATCTTACTTCTGGATGGTGACGGGCGTGCCCATGGGCACGCGCTTCAACTTCTCCATATCGGGGTTGTACACCCGGACACAACCGTGACTCACCTGCTGGCCTCTATCGTTCGGGTTCGCGGTGCCGTGGATCGCCATGCGCCCGCCGCCCGGCCAATCCGTCAGCACTGTCGAGAACCCCGACAACCCCAGGGCGTACACGCCATACGGCCCGAAGGGACTCGCCTGAGGAACCTTCGCCCAGATGAAGTAGTGGCCGGGCGTGGTCGGCCACTGTGGCTGGCCGACGCCGACCCGGAACGTTTCCGCCAGGACGCCGCTGTGGTAGTACCGAAGCCGTCGTTCCGAGAGGTCCACGACGATCCTGTCGGCCACGCGTGTCAGGGTGACCTCGTTCGGAGCGACCCATGCCGCAGATCCGTTCGGTGAGATGCCCAGCTGGATACGGAGCCATGGGGCGCCGTCGGCGGTTCGGTCCGTCCCCGTCACAAGGAACGACACCTTTTGTCCGAAGGCGTTCGTGGACGGGAGCCTGTATCGCGCGCCTGCCGCCCCGAACGGGTTCTTTTCCACCAGCAGAGTGGCGGTTTTGGCTCTCGCCACGAATGTCCCGGTCGGAAGGACGCGGCCGGGGCCGGTGACCGGCGCCGAGATGACGGAGGTGGCCGTCGGTGAGGCCGCGACACTGGCCGAGGGGACGGCTCCAGGCGCCGGCGACGAGCAGCCGCCAAGGACCAGCACCAACGTCACGTACACCAGCGCTAGAGATCGTTTCACCCCGCCATTATCGGCCTTGGTGCGATCGACTGGAGGGGCCGGCGATCGATCGGCCCGGTAGGCTGACCGAACGCGAGAGTGGCGGAATCTGGCAGACGCGCTGGGTTTAGGTCCCAGTGCCCGCAAGGGCGTGGGGGTTCAAATCCCCCCTCTCGCACCACGGTGATCCCTTGCGGCCAGATGAGATCGAGGCCCCGGTGGCTGCCGTCAGGCCCGCACGTGAACGATCCCGGCGGCGTCTCTCCGCTCTCGTTTCGCCCGCTTCTCCTCATACATCAAGCCGTCGGCATCGTCCATGAGCGTGTCGATCGAAGCGGGGTTGTCCGGATCGAACTCGGTCAGACCGACGGAGAACCCGATGCGGTACATCCGACCGGGCTCGAGGTTCCGTCGAGCGGTGACCTCGTGGAGTCGTCCGAGCGCGATCTTGGCCCCCGGGTCTTCCCGCGTGGCCAATAGGACACAGAACTCGTCACCGCCGACACGGGCAACCAGATCGGCGTCACGGAACGTCGAGACCATGATCTCCGCCATCTCACGAAGCATCTCGTCTCCGGTCGCGTGCCCGTAGGCATCGTTGACCGGCTTTAGATCATCAACATCCAGGAACAAGAGTGCCACCGGCTCCCTCACGCGGGTCGTTAGTCGGAGCTGGTGTTCTGCCACGGCGAGGAATCCTCGGCGGTTGGCAAGACCCGTCAGCTCATCCACGGTCGCAAGACGCCGCAGGTCGGCCTGGAGATCCGAGAGCTTTGCGCCGGTCTCGACCAGCACCCTGCCGAGCTCTCCGATCTCATCGTGCGCTTCTCCGGCGTTCATCATCGGTTCGCCGCGTTGCAGACGTCGCGCGTTGTCTTCGATACTCCCGATCCTGGAGACAACGCGCTCGGCGGAGAGGAACACCACCGCGAGCGAGAGAAGAACCGCGCCGGGAGCACCGATCACCGCGAGGAGGAACAGGATGTGCCGGGTCGACTCCAGGCTTGCCTCCTTCCTCCGAAGGATGGCGGTCTCCTGCGCACTCAGATCCCCGAGAACGCCACGGATGGTGT
>JAXDJY010000168.1:0-4827 GCA_034667445.1 Actinomycetota bacterium
TCGCCCGCTACGGAGCGCACGCCGGCCTTGCGTTCTGGCTCTATGTCACGAGCGACTGGATCACCGAGCCCGACCCGGGCTGACCCTGCGAAAGGTTGCCCCGCACCATGCTCGGGGGGCATACTTCCTAGGGCTGCCCTCCGGGCCGCCGTGTCCCTGTCCGAAAGCGAGCCTCGAATGACGGTGCCGTTATGGCGTTCCCGCGCCGCGCACGACGGCTCGGGCGCTATCTGCGCTCCGAGCGACGAACCCTCACGCAGGGCTTCGTCGCCCTGTTCATCTCTTCGGGTGGAGATCTCCTCGCCGGCTTAGCGCTGAGCTTCATGGACCACGATCTCCGGGCGCTCCCGGGCCTTCTCGTGCTCATCCCCGCCGCCATCGGGATGCGCGGCAACATCTTCGGCTCGCTCGGCTCGCGCCTTGGGACCGGCATCAACGCCGGTGTCTTCGAGCCGAACCTCCAGCGAGGCGGCTTCCTCCGCAGGAACGCCGCGAGCTCTTGGTACCTCACGCTTGCCACGTGTCTGTTCATGGGGTTGATGGCCCACGTTGTGGCCCTCGCCATCAAGGATCCGACGGCCACGCACGGACACGTGCTCACATGGGCCGACTTCGTCACCATCTCTATCCTGGGCGGCGTACTCGGGTCGATCCTGGTCGGTGCAGCAACGGTGGGCATCGCCAGGCTGGGCCACAAGCGGCTGTGGGACCTCGACTCGGTCTCCGCACCGATCGTCACGGCGATCGGTGACGTCGCGACGCTTCCCGCCCTGTGGTTAGCGTCCAAGTTCATAACCGCCTACCCGCGCTTGACCCCCTGGGTCGCGACCCTTACCGGTGTGTTCTGTCTCGTGGAGAGCGTCCGCGGGATCATTCACCACGACCCATTGGTGCGACGGATCGTTCGAGAATCGATCGCGGTCCTGTTCATCGCGGGGATCATCGACCTGGTCGCCGGCTCGGTGTTGGAACTGAAGGTCGAGCCACTGCTCGCCGTGCCGGCGCTCCTCATCCTGGTCCCCCCGTTCCTGGAGGACACCAACGCGCTTAGCGGGATCCTCAGCTCCCGCATCAGCTCGAAGCTCCACCTGGGTCTCATCGAGCCGCGGCCGATCCCGCAGATGCTCGCATGGGTCGATATCGCGATCAACTTCGTGTTCGCGGTCTCGGTGTTCTTCATGGTCGGGTTCTCGGCGAACCTTGTGGCTTCCCTGCGGTACTCGACAAGCCCGGGGCTCGGCACGATGCTTGAGGTCAGCCTCCTGGCAGGGTTCCTGGCGACCATCATCAGTTGCACCGTAGCCTATTACAGCGCCATCGCGACCTTCCGATTCGGTTGGGATCCGGACAACCACGCGATCCCCATCAGTTCGGCCGTCATGGACCTGGCTGGCACGTTGTGCCTGGTACTGGTTATCCTCCTCCTCGGCGTGAATGCCCATGGCTGACGACAAACCCAAGAACGTCAAAGAGCTGCTCGTCGAACTCAAGGACGAATCCGAGCTCATGGTCGACCTGGCGTACGCGGCCGTCTTCTTCAACGAGGAGAAGCTCGCGCAGGAGGTCGAGCAGATCGAAGAACGCATGCGCGAACACCTCAGGCGCCTCCGCATGATGGCGATGCTCGCCGCGCGAAGCCCCGAGGACGCGGAGGGCATGGCCGGGGTCCTGTGGATCGCAGGCGCCATCGAAGGGATCGGCGACGCCGCGTCGGACATCGCTCGCGTCGTGGCGGCCCGCCTGGGGATCCCGGACGCGCTCCGGCGCGATCTTCGCCACGCCGACGAGATGACCGGACGGGTGCGGGTCCGTGATGATGCTCCCGCCGCCGGCCGCACGCTCCGCGATCTCTCCTTGCCCACGGAAACCGGCATGTGGATCATGGCGATCCGCTCGGGCCTGGACTGGGAGTTCGACCCAGGCCCCGACGACATCCTCTCGGTGGGTGACGTCTTGCTCGTTCGGGGTCCCGAAGAGGGACTCAACCTCGTGCGCGAGGTTGCCGGCGGGCCGCAGCTCCCGGGGGCACCGGACGATGACACGCCTCCTCTTTCCGAACTCGACCGCGCTGTCGACATCCTTGTCGAGATGAAGGATCTGGCAGAGGCCGCCGTTGGCCTCGCCTACGCCTCGATCCTGTTCAACAACCGATCCCTGGCGGCGGAGGTCGGCGCCCTGGAGGCGCGCTCGGACACCCTGCATGACGAACTCGAGTCCTGGGTCCTGCGGGCGGCGCCCGAGGCTCGGGACCCCGACGAACTCCGCGGCCTCCTTCGTTTGGCGAGCGCGTCGGAATATATGTGCGATGCGGCGCGCGACATGACGTGGTACGTGGAGCACGGCGAGCCGCTGCACCCCGTGGTGCAGATGGCACTGGAGGAGACCGAGGAGACGTCGGCCCAAACCGTCATCGAACCCGGAGCCCCGGCCGCGGGCCGATCGCTGAAGGACCTCCGGCTGGAGACCGAGACCGGGATGTTCGTCCTTGCGGTGCAACGTGGAGCGCGCTGGAACTACCGGCCTCGGGCGGGATTCGTGCTCATGGAGGGCGACCGCCTGATCTCCGTGGGCCCCGAGGAGGGCGAAGACGAACTCCTCGCGCTCTGCGCCGGCCCCACGGCCGCCCTGCAGGGCTGATGCTTTCGCACAATGGTTGTACCCGGCCCCGCACGGCCATAGCCTGCACCTAGACCTTCGACGAGCAGGAGCCCGAAGATGGACGCCTACATCTACATCCGGATCGACCCGGGCAAGATCGCCCCGGTCATGAGCAGACTCGGCACTACCCAGGGCGTTCGCAACGCCGTCACCGTGGTGGGTGAGTGGGACGTGCTGGCTCTGGTCGAAGGTCCCGACCTCTCCCACATCGCGAACTCGGTCCTCACGGGTATCCACGTCATCGACGGCGTGTTGCAAACCAATACTGCACTTGTGGTTCCCGCCGACAGGGTCGGGCTGGCCGGCTGGGGAGGAGCCTCGTCCCCGGTCCCCATCCCGAACGTGTGCTTCGTCCATATCAAGGCGGAGGTGGGCGCGGCCGCAGGGTTGGTCGAACGGATGGCCGACTTCGAGGACGTGTCGGGTGTGGCGGTGCTCTCCGGCGACAACGACCTCTTGGTGTGCGTAGCCCAGCCGTGGGAGATCGCGAGCGGCGTGATCCTGGAGCAGATCCATGCGCTCCCCGGCGTGCGTTCAACGAACACCCTGGTGTCCGTTAAGTTCGAGGAGCCCGACGAAGACCGCGATCAGTTCAGCACGTGGAGCTGAGCTAGAGCGGACGCAACGGCAGCGTACGAACGCCGACCGGCAGACTGAAGCGCACGCCCTCCTCGGCCACGGCGACCTCCTCCAACTCGTCGAACCCCCGAGCCGCGAGGAACCCGACCATGTCGGCGACCAACCACTCAGGGGCGCTCGCGCCGCTCGTGAGCCCAACGACCTCGGCGCCCTCGAGCCACGCGGGGTCGACGTCCCCGTCGTCATCGACCAGGTAGGCGGGGGTCCCGCGATCGATGCTGACCTCGGCGAGCCGGTTCGAGTTCGACGAGTTCTGACTGCCGATCACCAGGACGACGTCGGCACGCGGGGCGATCACCTTCACCGCGTCCTGGCGGTTCTGGGTGGCGTAGCAGATATCGTCGCGAGGCGGCCCCTCGAGCGCCGGGAACCGCTCGCGGAGGATCGCGAGGATCTCGTCGGTCTCGTCCATGCTCAGCGTGGTCTGGGTGAGGTAGCTCACCTGGCCGGTGTCCGGGAGCTCAACGGCGCGCGCCTCCGCCGGGGACTGCACCAGGATCGTCCGCTCCGGGGCCTGCCCGGTGGTGCCGACGACCTCCTCATGACCGGCGTGTCCGATCAGGACGATCGTATGACCTTCGGCAGCGAACCGCCGCGCCTCGACATGCACCTTCGTCACCAGAGGGCAGGTCGCATCGATCACTTCGAGTCCGCGGGCGGCCGCGTTGGCATAGACCTCCGGCGCGACGCCGTGTGCCGAAAGCACCACCGTCGCGCCCCGTGGAACCTCGGTCTCCTCCTCGACGAAGATCGCCCCTTTGGCTTCGAGATCCTTCACTACATGGAGGTTGTGGACGATCTGCTTGCGCACGTAGACGGGAGCTCCGTGCTTATCGAGGGCGCGCTCCACCGCTTCAACCGCGCGATCGACCCCCGCGCAGTACCCCCTCGGTGCCGCTAGAAGGACTTTCCCCATGTCGCCATGGTACGGGGAAGCCGCCGCTGCGCCGAGACGGCCCCCGAAATGACTTGAGGTCACAACACGGTTGTCATATGTCAGAGGCCGCCGCTAGGGTGGTCGCGTCCGCACCGAACGGTTCCATCCGTTCCCTTCCGCGTGCACGCGCGCTCCCCACCTTCCCAGGGCTGGTTGGCGTGCGCCCGTGCGCGGGTGGCAGGGTTGGTGCAGTTGGAGTGGACACTAGGTCACACATATACCCATCGATCACAGGAGGTGATGCAACCACCCACGACCTACCGCGGGTCGATCGGCGCCAGGTGAATCGTTCGCCGGCTCGGTCGCGAGGGCGCAGCTGCCAGCTCCGCCCACCTCGGGGGTGAATCTATCTATGACCCATCTCACCAGGACGCGCCGGCGCTTCCTAGCCGCGCTCTCCATCATCACTGTGCTCTCCCTCTTCCCCGCACTTTCCGCAAACGCAGACACCTCAGGAGGAACACGGCGCTATCAGTACGTAAGCTCCCAGGTTTGCCCGATCGACTGGCGTCGAAGCACGAAGCAGGTGAAACGGCTCATCATGTGCGCCGCCCACCACTGGCACGTGCCGGGCGGACGAGCCAAGGCGCTCG
>JAXDJY010000169.1:0-5156 GCA_034667445.1 Actinomycetota bacterium
CGATGATGCCCTTGTCGGCCATCCGTTTGAGGTTGGCGATGGTGACCCCGCCGGCCGTCTCCGTGAACACGCCTTCCGTAGAGGCGAGTAGTTCGATCCCCTCGCGGATCTCCATCTCCGTACACCACTCGATGTGGCCCCCCGTCTTCCGGGCGACCTCGAGCGCGAACATCCCGTCTGCGGGAGAGCCGATCGCCAGGGATCGGGCGATGGTGTCGGGCTTCACCGGGGTGACCTCGGTGGCGCCGTCCAAGAACGCTTGCGCCACCGGGCGGCAGCCTTCGGGCTGGGCGCCCGAAACGCGGTAGGCCCGTTCCTCGACGGCCCCGATGGCGATCAGCTCGCTGAAGGCCCGATGGATCTTCGTCATGAGCGCGCCGGAGGCGATCGGCACGACCACGTGATCGGGCAGGCGCCAGCCAAGCTGTTCGGCGGTTTCGAACCCGAGCGATTTCGAGCCTTCCGCGTAATACGGGCGCATGTTCACGTTGACGAATGCCCACGGGAGCGCCTCCGCGACTTCCGAACAGAGCCGGTTCACGTCGTCGTAGTTGCCCTTGACGGCCACCACCTTCGCGCCGTAGGCCTCCGTGGCCAGGATCTTCGCCCGTTCCAGATCCTCCGGTACGAATACGTAGCACTCGAGTTTCGCCTTGGCGGCGTGCGCGGCCGTGGCGTTCGCCAGGTTACCGGTGGACGCGCAGCTCACCGCCTTGAATCCGAACTCGCGCGCCATCGTGACGGCTACCGAGACGACCCGGTCCTTGAACGAGTTGGACGGGTTCACGGAGTCGTCCTTGATCCAGAGGTTCTTCAGGCCCAGGCGTTCACCGAGGTTGTCGGCCTTGCGGAGCGGGGTGAATCCGGCGCCGAGGTCAACCCGCTCGATCCCGGGTCCTCCGGGCAAGAGCTGCTCGTAGCGCCACAGCGAGTCCGGTCCTGCCTCGGCATCGGCGCGGAACTTCTCGCCATCGACCGATTGGAGGTCGTAGGACGGCTCCAACGGACCGAAACATTCCTCGCAGATGGTGAGCGGCTCTACCGCGTACTGGGCGCCGCAGATCCGGCACTGCAGCGCGGCGGGCGTTGCGAGTTTGGAGGAGCTCACCAGGTCACCGCACCGTGATCCGCCGAACCGACCACGCGCGCGTACTTGGCCAGGGCCCCTTGGGTGTACTTCGGCTCGGGCGCGGTCCACGCCGCCCGGCGCTCGGCGAGCGTGGCGTCATCCACCTCCAGGTCGATCGCACGCCTCTCCGCGTCGATATGGATGGAGTCTCCCTCTACGACCATCGCGATCGGCCCGCCGACGCACGCTTCCGGCGCGATGTGACCGACGCTGATCCCTTTCGTGGCGCCGCTGAACCGGCCGTCCGTGATGAGAGCGACCTCTTTCCCCAGGCCAGCCCCGGCGACCGCCGCCGTCACCGCGAGCATCTCCGGCATCCCGGGGGACCCCTTCGGCCCTTCGTAGCGGATCACCATGACATCTCCGGCGCTGATCTTCCCCTCCGCCAACGCGTGGAAGGCGGCCGTCTCCGAGTCGAACACACGGGCGGGGCCGCGGAAGTCCAGGGTCGACGATCCGGCGATCTTCATGACCGAGCCGTCGGGGGCGAGGGACCCACGGAGGATGGCCGTCCCACCCTCGGCGTGGATCGGTGCACTCACCGGACGCACCACCTCTCCGTCGGGTTCCGGGACGTCGGTGTCGGCCAGGTTCTCAGCGATCGTCTTCCCAGTCACGGTCAGACAATCGCCGTGGAGAAGCCCGGCCTCGAGCAGCTCCTTCATGACCACGGGCACGCCACCCACGCGATCGAGATCGCTCATGACGAACCGCCCAGCCGGACGGACGTCCACCAGGTGCGGCACCGCACGAGAGGTGCGGTCGAAATCTTCCAGCTCCAGATCGACGTGCGCCTCACGGGCCATGGCGAGCAGGTGGAGCACGGCGTTCGTCGAGCCGGCGAGCGCCATCGTGACGGCGATGGCGTTGAGGAACGCATCGCGCGTCATGATGTCGCGTGGGAGGGGCCCGTCGGAGGCCACGAGTTCGGCCGCACGGAGCCCGCTCTCCCGCGCATACACCTCGCGCCGGTAATCCACGGCGGGGGGTGAGGCGCTGCCGGGAAGCGACATCCCGATGGCCTCGCCGACCGCGGCCATGGTGTTCGCGGTGTACATCCCGGCGCAGGAGCCCGTGGTCGGACACGCCGCCCGCTCCAGCCCCAGAAGATCCTCGTCCGAGGTCGTCCCCTTCGCGTGAGAACCAACCGCTTCGAAGACGTCCTGGATGGTGACGTCCTTCCCTTTGTAAGTCCCCGGGAGGATGGTCCCACCGTAGAGGTAAACCGAATGCAGGTTCATCCGGGCCATGGCCATGAGCATGCCCGGCTCGGACTTGTCACAACCGGCGATCCCCACCAGCGCGTCCATCCGCTCGGCATGGAGCACCAGTTCCACTGAGTCGGCGATGAGGTCCCGGCTCATGAGGGATGCCTTCATGCCCTCGTGCCCCATCGCGATGCCGTCGGACACGGCGATCGTCGTGAACTCGATCGGAACGCTCCCGCCCTGGCGAACGCCCTCTTTCGCGAGCGCGGCGAGCTTGTCCAGGTGGTAGTTGCAAGGGGTGACCTCGTTCCAGCTCGAAGCCACAGCCACCTGGGGCTTGCCGAAATCCTCCTCGGAGAATCCGACTGCGCGCAGGTACGCACGGGCGGGGGCACGCTCGGGGCCCTCCGTGACCTCCCAGCTCCTGGGACGATCGTGCCCGCCTTCCATGGGGTGCCTCCTGTCGCGTTCGGTGGGGGTGAGGCCCCAAACCGTACCAATCGCAGGCACGTACGCCCCAGTCACGGATCAGTCACCGCGGCGGTTGGCGCACACCCGGCCCCGCGCCCGGTACAGTCCCTCTCCATGAACGTGCCCCCCAACGCCGGACGCAGTTGGTGGCTCCGCGATGCGCTTGCCGATCCGTCCCTGGCCGGAGAGCCCTCGCCCGCCCTCGCCGCGGATACGAGCGCCGACGTCGTCATCCTCGGCGGCGGGTACACGGGGATGTGGACCGCGCTGCAGCTCAAGGAGCGGGACCCCGGACTGGACATCGTCATCCTCGAGCAGGACATCTGCGGCGGCGGACCGAGCGGGCGCAACGGCGGCTTCGTCAACAGCTGGTGGAGCGGTATCTCGGACGTATGCGAGGACTTCGGCGACGAGGCCGCGCTTCGTCTCTGCCGGATGGGCGAGGACAGCGTGCGAGCGATCGGCGCCTTCTGCACCTCGAACGACATCGACGCATGGTTCCGTCCCGACGGTGACCTCGGGTTCGCCAGTTCGAAGGCCCAGATCGGCGAGTGGGCAGACACCATCATGGCGGCCGAGCGCCTCGGTGTCGCCGACCAGTTCACGGTCCTCACCGCGGAGGAGAGCCGGGCGATGGTGGATTCGCCGGTCTTCCAGGGCGGGGTCAGGACGCCGTACGGGGGCACCGTACAGCCGGCGCGCCTTGCGCGCGGCATCCGCCGGGTCCTGCAGACGAAGGGTGTTCGCATCTACGAGGGCTCGCCCGTGACGCGGTTCGGCCAAGGGGATCCGGCGATCGCGGAGACACCGGGCGGCTCGGTTCGCGCGGGTCGCGCCGTGATCGCGCTGAACGCCTGGGCCGCGCACTGGAAGCGCTTCCGGCGGGCGATCACCGTCCGTGGCTCCTACATCGTGCTCACCGAGCCTGCCCCGGAGAGGCTCGAAGCCCTCGGTTGGACCAACGGGGCCGGGTTGTGGGACTACCGCGCCGCGCTCCACTACGTGCGGACCACACCCGACGGCCGGATCGCCTTCGGCATCGGCGGGATGCAACCGAACCTGGCGCGCCACATCGGACCGAGGTTCGGCTGGGACGAACCGGCGATCCGTGTGGCGATCAACGACCTGCACCGGATGTTCCCGACGTTCGCCGATGTGCCGCTCGCGGCGGCGTGGGGCGGCCCGATCGATGTGACGGGAAGCCACCTTCCGTTCTTCGGGACGATGGGGGCGGCCAGCAACGTGCATTACGGGTTGGGGTTCACCGGCAACGGCGTCGGGCCCTCGCACCTCGCCGGACGGATCCTTTCCGCGCGGGTCCTGGATGCCGCCGACGCAGCGCTCGACCTTCCTATCGTCGACCTTGAGCCGTTGAAGTTCCCGCCCGAACCGCTCCGTTCACCGGGGGCCCTGATCGCGAATACCGCCATCCGTCGAAAAGACGAGTTCGAAGATCGTGATGAGGAGCCGAACCCCTTGGTCGATTTCGTCGCGCGCCTTCCCCGGCGCCTCGGTTACAACCTGGGGCCGTAAGTCCGCCCCTCGCGCGTCAGCCCGACGCGATGAGCGCCACACCGATCAGCGCGGCGGCGACACCGAAGGCTTGGGATCGCCGCATGCGTTCGTGCAAGAACGTTCTCGCCAAGAGCACGGTGCTCACCGGGTAGAGCGAGCCGAGCACCGACACCAGCGTCAGGAGACCCCGCACCGCCGCCAGCACGAACAGCAGGTTCGCACCATTGTCGAACAGCCCGACCGCGACCAGCGTGCCCGCACTCCGGGCCTTCATCCGGAACGAAGGACGCGTGACGGCAACAGCGACGCCGAGGACGGCGAGGGCGCCGATCCGCATGGAGAAGACGGACCAGTACTCGTCGCGGCGGCCGGCGATATCCAGGAAGACCAGCGTGAAACCGAGCGTTGCCGCCGCGGCGAGCGCGTAGCCGACACCGGTGGCGAGGCGCTTGCCCTCCGCCTCGGCCTCCTGTTCCTCGGCACGGGCCGCGAACATCACCCCGATCAGGGCGAGCACCATGCCGGCGATCTGGACGGCCGCGGGGCGTTCCCCACGGAGGAACCCGACGAGCACTGGAACCACGCCGGACATCGAGGCGATAGGGGCAACGATCCCCATCCGCCCCACGGAGAGGCCCGTGTACAGGGCGGCGAGCCCGACCATGCCACTCAGACCGGCCGCCACGCCGTAGAGCAACGTGGTGGCGCCGGGCAGTGGGTGCCCTGCGACGAGCACGACGACGAGCGTGAATACGGTGCCGGCCGATTGCGAGACGAACAGCACCACGATGATGGGCGCTGTGCGGGTGGACAGCCCGCCTAGGAAATCGCCG
>JAXDJY010000170.1:0-4415 GCA_034667445.1 Actinomycetota bacterium
CTGGGGCCGCGGCTAGGATGGATGGATGCCTCGTCTCGTGCCCGCCGTCGTTCCCAACGGTCAGATGCGGATGTCCGCGCAGCCCGTTCTGCACGCCGCTGCCGATGTAACGCTGCGTCCGTGGGAAGCCGCCGACGCCGACGACCTGATGGCGGCATTCTCGGAGCCGAGCATCCAGCTCTGGCACCGGCGCGAGCTCGCAACTGCCGAGGAAGCGCGCGAGTGGATCAAGCCGTGGCGGGCGCGGTGGGAGGCCGAGACGGATGCCGGCTGGGCGATCACCTCGTCTGCCTCCGGCGACCTGCTGGGCCAGATCTCGCTTCGGGATGTGAGTCTCGAGTTCGGCACCGCGCAGATCTCCTACTGGGTGCTGGCCCCGGCCCGGCGCCGGGGCGTCGCCTCTGATTCGGTCCTCGAGGTGACCCGCTGGGCATTCGAAGAGCTGGGGCTGCATCGTCTTGTTATCCACCATTCGACCTCGAACGAACCGTCCTGCATGGTCGCCGAACGGGCCGGGTTCGTGCTCGAGGGGACGGCGACGAGTGCGCTTCTACATCTGGACGGATGGCACGACATGCATACGCACGGCCGCGTCGCGCCGCCGCGGTAGTCAGGATCCCCACGCGACGCTACGACTCGAGCGCGATCGTGATCTCTCCGCCAGCCCGTTGCGCCCCAGGACCACCATGGATAGGATGCGCCGATGCCCAAGCCCGCGCTCCTCCGTGTCTTCGCCTGCCTGGCGCTCGCCGTTGTGGTCGCGTTCGCAGCAGGATGCACGAAGACCGCCACAAGCTCGTCCACCGCAATCCCCGGCGGCAGTCAGGCACCGGCTGCTGCGCCGGGGGCGGTCACGGCTCTGCGGATCTCCCAGCCGCGCCCATGGAGCGCGAACCCCACTTCCTGGAAGGTGACCGTGGCCTGGCACGCGCCTACCGGGGGTGGCGGTGTCGATCACTATGAGGTGGCCCGCGACGGACGAACCGTCGACCGATCGGTCGACGCGACGTCGTTTCAGGACGGCGACGTCGAACCGAGCGCTACGTACCATTACCAGGTGACCGCCGTCACTGCGGACGGCAGCGCGGGCGAGCCAACGAGCGCGGTCCTCAAAACCGGCGAGCCCTCCCTCCAGGACGCGCGTCTGGACGGGAAATACGTCACCCGATTCACTCCGACGTCCTCCACCCTCGGCATGACCCAGACGCTCCCCGCACTCGTCATCTTCACCGCGAACTGCAAGGTCGGGGCCTGTGACTCGGTGTACCGGAGATCCGGGTTGACCGGCTCTGGAACCCTCCACGAAACCGGCACCAGCTACACGGGTTCTCTCAGCGCGCCGTTCGCGATGCTCAGCTGCCAGCACAGCAGGATCAACGAGAGCCTCTCCTTCGCGATCCGCGTCACGAAAGGCGCGGTCGTGAAGGGCCAGTGGGCCGCGAGCGCCTTCGAGGGAACACTGACCGAAGTGGCGAGTAGCAGCGGCTGCGTCACCGCGACCAACCACTGGACGATCACCGGGAAAACTTCGCAGTGAGCGCCCCCGGTCAACCTCCTCAGCAGCCACCGGTCCCCCCGATGCCGGCACTATCGCCGGAGCTCGCGAACAGGCTGAGCAACGCGAGACACCGCCGGAGCATCATCACGGTGGTCGTGGGAGGGATCGTCGTCGTCGCTCTCATCGCGTACGGGTTGGTCGCCTCGCGAAAGCCGACGGTGGCAGCCGCGCCGTCCACGCCGACCGGCCTGCGTGCCGATGCGAACACGTGTGCGCCGCCGGAGTGCCACACCATCGGATCGACGGTGACGCTCACGTGGGCCGCGCCGGCAGATGTGACGATCACCGCGTACCACCTGTTCCGCGACGGTCTCGAGATGAAGACGCCTTCCGGGTCGCCCCTGACCGCACCGAAGTACACCGACGACACCGCCGCGTTCGGAGTGGCGTATCACTACACCGTGTCCGCGACGGGCGCGGGAGGCACATCGGGTCTCTCCGACTCGGTTGCGGTCACCCCGCCAGATCCGCCCAAGTCCGTCGCACAGCTGAGCGGCGAGTATCGCGTCCTGGTGACCGTGCAGCATGTGAGCTACCTCAAGTCGCTCGAGGGCATCACGAACCCGGCCGCCGGCGACACCAAGAAGGAAACCTGGAGCTTCACGCCGAAGTGCGCGGTGGGGACCGGGCCGTGCGATACCGCCGTCAACCTGGGCAAACCGCCCCTGCACCGCCAGGGCAGCACGTACACCGGAAGCATCACCCGCGAGGGCGCGAACTGCCTCGGCGCTCCCGACGTGCCGGCCCGGATCAGCTTTCACCTCGCGACGGACGGAGCCGAGCGAGACTCGGTGCAGGGCTGGCGCATCCGTTCGTTCTCCGGCACTTTCACCGTCACGCTCGCATGCGGTGGATTCATCTCCGCGGGCACGCTCACGGTCCGCTCGCTCGGCCAGTGACGGCGTAGGGTTGTCTTCGTTCTCGACGGTGGAGCGGGCGAACAGTGTCGGATCGTGACGAACCACATCCTGCGGTCACGCGGATCGTGCGGACCGCGAACTCCGGCGACCTCCAGCGGACGCTCACAGACCTCAGCGGCTCGGACCTGACGTCCCTGCTCATGGCGGTGATGTCCGAGCGAACCTCCGCCATCTCGGCACCCGATGCCCTCCGGCGTCACCGCACGGATCGGTTCACGAAGCCCTCCCCCATCCCGGCACGGCAGCTCAGGCGCGCCGAAGATCTCTACCTGCACGCCGCGACCGACGGTTGGGAGTGGCTGACCCTCGCGCCGCTCGTCCCCGGCGGCACGTTCGCGTCGATGGGCGACCTCGACCCCAAGCGCGTCGTCTCGACGATCCGCGGGACAGAGGTAGCCGCCGACCCCACGAACACCCTCGCCCTCGAGGCGGCCGCCCGGACGCGGGCCGCATCCGAGCCCGCGATCCATCGACTTGCGGCGATCCAGCGGGTGGCGCGCGCGCAGCGGTTCGAGGATGCGGACGCCTTCGCGCACTTCACGCTGGCGGGGTTCGTGACGACCAGCCGGGGGACACCTGGTCGAGCCTTCGAGGTAGACGAACTCAAGGGCCATCTAGGCATCCACATCCGGGCGTTGCAAGCCGGGGGAGCCGATGCCATCGAGATCGCGATCACCGATCTCGGCGACCGCGTGGATGGTCTCTTCGATGACGTATCGACGACGTTCGGCGATATCGATCGGGTGACGGTATCGGCGGATCCGGAGCGGGTGGGCGGCCGATCGTACTACCGCAGCGTGTGCTTCAAGGTGCACGCGACGTTCGGAACAGCCCGGTTCGAACTCGCCGACGGGGGCGACACCGACTGGACCTCACGAGTCCTCTCGGACCGCAAGCAGCGATGCTTCATCTCCGGTGCGGGGCTGGATCGACTGGCGCTGGCGTTCTGAGGACCGAGTAGAGCGCGACCCAGTCCCAGACGTCGAGATCGGGCGGCCGCGCATCCAGCGACAAACCGCGCTCCCGGGCGAGCCGCTTCCACGTTAACGGTGGCACCACCGCCCGAAGCGACCGCCGAACGGGCCACGAGCCATGGTCGAACGCGGTGCGGAGGAGATCCACATAGGCGGGTCGGATCGACGATGGAAGGAGCGGCTGGGCCCGACGGGTGACGACCAGCACCGCCGCATCGACAGCGGGGGGCGGCTCGAACCCCGATCGAGGGATCCGGCGCGGCGATGAGAACTCCCACCAGGGCAGCCAGCCCAGCGAGAGCAGTGTGGCGGGATAACTTGTGGCCCGCTTGCGCGCAGCCTCGAACTGGATCAGGAGGTCGGCGCGCTGGAGCCCCCCGGACGGATCGTCGAGCAGCCTTCGAAGGATCGGCGTCGTCACCGAGAACGGGATATTCCCGAACGCCCGCCACGGCCCCCCCGGCGATGGGATCCGAAGGACGTCCCCACCAACGATGCGCACGTTCGTCCGCCCGTCGAACCGTTCTCGGAGAGCCTCGATCAAGACGGGGTCGAGTTCGACGGCGGTGACGGTTCGTGCGCGATCTGCGAGTGGCGCCGTGAGCCGGCCCGACCCCGCACCGATCTCCAGCACGTCGTCGGTGGGAAGGATGTGGGCATCACGAACCAGCTCCGCCGCGATCAGCGCACTTCGGAGGAAGTGCTGGCCGCTAGGCCGAGAGCCGCTCGCCCGCGGGGCGCGAGAACCCGCGCCCACGGACCATCACCGTGAAGATGCCCAACGGAACGCCTTTCGTTGGAAGGCTGGCCGCGTCAACGTACCCGGCGGGCGCTCATGGGTCAACGGTTGAGCCGGTCGGGAAGAGGTTCGGACTCCATACCGCGCGACCTGCCGGTCGGAGACCTGTCCGAACGCCTCCATCAAGTGGTCATTTCCGTGCAGGGTTGACCGAAATCGAACAT
>JAXDJY010000171.1:0-4112 GCA_034667445.1 Actinomycetota bacterium
CAACGTGTTCAACGATGGCGCGTTCGACCTGTTGCGGGAGAAGCCGCAGGGTGTGCACAACCAGATCCGGCTGGTGCACGGCGAGCCGATCATCTTCGACGAGGGCAACCGTTGCGTCGCCGTCGGCGACAACGGCCGGTTGGTGGTCGCCGACGTCGCGGATACCCCGGCGGAGCGGATCATCACCCACGAGGTGAACGGGCGGCCGTCGCTGGCATTCGGGCTGGCCCACCTCTCACGCGGTCCAACGGAACCCACGGCGATCGGAGTGTTCCGGGAGTTCGAACGGCCCGTGTACGGCGAGGCGATGCACGCACAGCTCACGCAAGCCACCGAACGTCTGGGCAAAGGTGACCTGGAGAAACTGCTGCACTCGGGCGACACCTGGAGCGTGTGAAGGTTCCGGACTAGGCGGTACCTGGTGGGCGGAACCTGGCGAGGGCGTCCGTGCTCACCTGTTGGACCTGCCGGAGTTCGGCCACGAGCGGCGGTAGCGTCGAGAGGAACTCGTCGATCTCTGTATCGGTCGTTCCGGGTCCGAGGCTCACCCTGAATCCCGAGACGCCCGGAGACCCGATCTGTTCCAGTACGGGCGAGGGATCTCCGGGTTGGCCGCTGCACATCGAGCCCGCTGCCAGGCGGAAGCCACGCGAGTCCAGGGCCATCATCAACGTGGCAGCATCGACGTCATCGACGCTGAATCCCACGAGGTGGGGTGTTCGGTGGGTCGGGTGACCGTGGACGCGGACGCCGGGGATCGACTCGAGCGTGGTTCGGATCCTCGCCGTTCGGGTCCAGTTCGCGGCGGCCAGATCGGCCATGGTTGCGAGCGAGGCCTTCAGGGCGGCGGCCATGCCGGCGATCCCGGGGGTGTTCTCCATGCCGGAGCGGCGCTTGCGCTCGCGATCGTCTCCGCACGGATAGGCGGTGACGCCGACGCCCCGGCGCACGTACAACGCGCCGACACCTGGGGGTCCGCCGAACTTGTGTCCGGAAAGGGACAGGAGGTCAACACCGAGAGCGTCCACCGCGACGGGGAGCCGCCCGACGGTCTGGCACGCATCGGAGTGGAACCGAACGCCCGACTCACGAGCCAGACGAGCGGCCTCACCGAGCTGCTGCATCGTCCCGAGTTCGTGGTTCGCGTGTTGGACGCTGGCGAGCAACGTCCCCGGGCGGCGAACCTCCGCGGCGTATCGGTCGAGGTCGACTCTGCCTGAACCGTCGACCGGCACCGCGATGACCTCGAAGCCGTCGCTCTCCAGGACGTTGCACACGCCTCCGACCGCGGGGTGCTCCACCGAGCTGACCACCACACGCGTACCCAGCTCCCGCTGAGCGCGAACCCCACCCCAGATACCGAGGGCAACGGACTCGGTGCCGCCGGAGGTGAAGACGATCTCATCGGCTTGCGCGCCGATCCCTCCCGCGATCACGTCTCGCGCGTCGTCGAGGATGCGACGGGCGGCGCGTCCCTCGGCGTGGATGTTGAGCGGATCTCCGTACGCATCGAGCGCCTCCATGACGGCATCGCGCGCGACGGACAGGAGGGGAGCTGCGGAGGCGGCGTCAAGGTAGATGTCGGTCATCGAGCTAGAGGCTACCGGGCGGAGCGAGGCGCGGCGAAGTGCGGCGAAGTCCGGCGAAGTGAGGTCAGGGTGTGGCCGGCTCCTTGCCGCGAAGGAAGACGCCCCAGTACAGGACGGCCGCGATGATCCCGCCTGAAAGCGGTCCCGCGATCCAGACGTACCAGTTATCGAGATGCCCGGTTGCGAGCGCCGGCCCGAGCCACCGCGCGGGGTTCATGGCCGCGCCCGTGAAAGGACCGAAAGCGAGGATGTCGAACGCGATCGTGAGTCCGATCGTGAGGCCTGCGGTCTTGTTCCACGGACCCCGGTCATCGACCGCCGTGCCGAACACCGCCAGCACGAGGAAGAAGGTAGCGACCGCCTCGATGAGGACGGCCTTTCCGATCGCGAGGCCGTCCATGACGGCCGGCGTGCCGCCCCCGGCCGCAGTGAACATCTCGGCGGGCACGAGGAACTTCAACAGGTACGCGCCGGCGACCCCACCGAGCACCTGCGCCACGATGAAGACGACCGTCTTCGTGGATGTGAGCTTCCCGGTAACCCAGAGTGCGACGGCGATGGCCGGGTTGAAGAGCCCGCCTGAGATGTGGCCGAGGATCGAGATCATGATGAAGAGCACCAACCCGTGCGCGAGCGCGATCGCAACGAGTCCGTTGCCGCCTCCCTGTGTGGCCGCAACGATCGACCCCGCGCCGATGAAGATGAGTGCGAACGTCCCGATGAACTCGGCGACGGCGCCCTTTCCGGTGTCCTCCACGGTTCCCTCCCTCAGGTCAAGAGCGTGCTGGTGAGCCGGGCGCGAGCCTAGTGCAGCGACCGTGGCGAGGCAAAGACGCCTGTGTGCGCGTAGTAGCATCCGTGCCGTGGAAGTCCTGCTCGTTTCGCCTGACCCGAAGTCACGGGAGCTGATGGCGTTGGCCGTTCGTTCGATCGAGCGCCGCCTCGGCAGCGAGATCACGTTCCGCTCGGCGAAGAACGGGGAACTGGGAGGCAAGGCGGCGCTCCGCGACAGGCCGGACATGATAGTGGCCGACCAGATCGCGTCGCGCGAAGGCGCGTTCTCGCTGGCGCGGACGCTCCGCGATGCCGCAGAGCCGTATACGGGGATCGTCTTCATCCTGCTGGAACGCAAGCAGGATGCGTGGCTCGCCGCCTGGTCGGGAGCCGACGCCTGGTTCGTGAAGCCGGTGGATCCATTCGAGATCGCCGATCGTTCGTTGGAACTCGTTCCGCAGAAGGAGAGCGCGTGAAGATCAAGGGAACCTGCAAACGTGATGGTCGGGAGTTCATGGTCGATCAAGCGATCGAGTCCGGCGGCTCCTGTCCGTGGGACGGAGAGCCGTTCGAGAACGATTACGCCGTCGTCCTGGTCGATTCGCTTCGCGATGCCCAGAAGTACGCCGGCCTGCTGGTTGGGGCGCTCGAGAAGATCGCGTCGCTCAAACCGGAGTTCACCCTCGAGGCCGAATCACTCATCGGTCCGATCCGCGCGCAGCTGACCAGGCTCGAGCAGAAGCTCGTGACGCAGGGGTAGGGAGATCGAGGTGACGGCAGAGGCACAGACGTATGCCGTGGAACTTCGAGACACGACTTCCGGCTGGCGGGTGAGCATCACCGACGCGCACGGCACGGTCGCAGCCGAGCGGACGTGCCGCGACGGCGCGGAGGCGCGCATCTACGCATCCACCGTTCGCCAACACCTCTATTGGCTCTCGCCGGAGAAGTTCCGTGAGTACTACCGGATCGAAGAGGACTGACGTGGGCTTCAACTACCAGCAACCGGGGAAGATCAAGAAAGCCGATTGGATCATGCTCGTGTCTGCGCTCGTGGTGATCGCGGGACTGGTGGTCTGGGCCACGCGGTGACGGCCGGTTCCGACGAGCTAGGCCGAACTAGGCCCGTTCGAGCACGACGGCGAGCCCCTGGCCGCCACTGATGCAGAGTGTCGCGAGCCCGAGCGTGACCCCGCGGGTTCGCATCTCATACGCGAGGGACAGGATGATCTTCGCCCCGCTCATCCCGATCGGGTGGCCGATGCTGATCCCTCCGCCTCGAACGTTCAGCTTCTCTCGATCGAACTTGAGCTCTCGTTCGCAGGCGATGACCTGTGCGGCGAAGGCCTCGTTGATCTCGATGAGATCGATGTCGGTAAGGCTGAGACCGGTCTTCTCCAGCAC
The DNA here is from genome assembly GCA_034667445.1 of Actinomycetota bacterium. Classification (GTDB taxonomy): domain Bacteria; phylum Actinomycetota; class UBA4738; order UBA4738; family HRBIN12; genus JANXVR01. The sequence continues at coordinate 3,768 of JAXDJY010000171.1, forward strand.
CTTGTGGGTAGCGGGGACGGGGCCGATCCCCATGATCTCGGGCGCCACGGCCGCCCAGCTCATCCCGATGACCGTAGCCAGTGCTTCCCGCCCTTCGGCCCGCGCGCGCGATGCCGACATCAGGACCATCGACGCGGCCCCGTCGGTGAGTCCCGAGGAGTTGCCGGCGGTGACGCTACCGCCCTCGCGGAAGACCGGCTTCAAGGCGCCGAGGGAGGCGAGGGTGGTGTCGGGGCGGATGTGCTCGTCGTCCGAGACGGTGACCTCGCCCTTGCGTCCGGGAGCCTCCACCGGGAACATCTCCTCTGCCCGGCGCTCGGCCGATCCGGCCGCGAGCTGCTGGGA
>JAXDJY010000172.1:0-10960 GCA_034667445.1 Actinomycetota bacterium
CGCGAGCGGGTTCGCTGAATACGTGTAGCGCGACCCCGCGGTCGCGAGAACTCCGGCGCGATCGGTGACCACGGTCGGTTCGGCGTCCCACGCACGCTCCTCCGAGAGCTTCGATGTGCACGCGCCGTCGATATCGCCGTTGGCCAGACCCCAGATCAGGAGCGCGGAGACGACTCCACCGTCCTGGCCGATCATGAGGGACTCGGCATCCACGGCCCGGGCAAGCACGATGTCCCGGTATTGGCCGATGAGTTCCTCGGGCTTACGGGCCTGCCCGAACATCGTGATGTCGATCTCGGACTCCCAATCGCGGAACCGGGGACAGGCCCTGGTGCAGATGTCGCAGCCCTTGTCGCCGTGGGAGCAGCCGGCGGGCCCCTCTTCCTGGAGCTGCACCGGGACGTTGTCCTCGTAGCCCAGGACGTGGAACGGGCACGCGACGATGCACGCGGTGCATCCCGTGCACAGGCCCGTGAGCACCACCTCTTCGTAGAGGTCGGACCACTGGGTCTTCTCGGTGGAGGACATGATGCGCGGCAGTATAGGTGGGCGTGCGGCAGGGCATCGCGCAAGCCATCCGGGGATGGCGCCCGTACTACTGTGGATGTGGACGAAGGCACCCGAAGGAGGGACTCGTGCGTAGAGGGATGGTCGTGATCGCCGTGGCATCGATGCTGCTCGGCGCGTGTAGCAGCAGTGCTTCAACTTCGACGGCGCCTGCCGGGAACACCGGTGGTGGCGCGGGAGGCGGAACCGCGCTGGCACTAACCGCGAAGGACTTCGCGTTCTCACCGACGGCCCTGACCGCCAAGGCCGGGGCGGTGACCGTCACGGTTACGAACACCGGATCGGTGACCCACAGCTTCACCCTGGACGACGAAAGCGTGAGCAAGGATATCCCCGCCGGCACTACGGCGACGGTGACGCTGAACCTCACCGGCACCGTCTCGTTCCACTGCCATTTCCACCCATCGCAGATGACGGGCACGATCACGATCAGCGGGTAGGCTGCGGCGCCTCGGTGGGCGCTAGATGCTGAAGGATTCGCCGCACGCGCAGCCGTGGACGGCTTGCGGGTTGTGCATCTTCAGCCCGCCGCCAACGAGCGAGGTATCGAAGTCCAACGTCGACCCCAGGACGATCGGCGCGCTCTGCGGGTCGATGAGGACCCGGAAGCCATCCCGCGCCGCGACGATGTGGTCGTCGGGGGCGACCGTGTCCTCGAAGCTGAGCCTGTAACTGAAACCGGAACAGCCGCCGGCGGTCACGCGGATCCGGAGCATGGCGTCGGGCCGGTCCTCTTTGGCGGCCAGCCGCCGAGCGTTGGCGGCCGCGAGGTCCGTGACGGCGATGACGTCGCTCTGCTGCGTCTCCATACAGTGAGGATACCCCCGCGGACCGCGAACGCCGAGCGATCAGCCCGAACAGAACCCGGCGAATATCCTCGCGTAGATCCGGGACGCGGTGACGAGTTCGTCGACGGGGGCCCATTCGTTGGCGGTGTGTGCCACGGTGAGCGAACCTGGTCCCAGGATGATCGCCGGGATCTTCGCCTGGTTTATGTAGAACCGGGCGTCCGTGATGCCGGTGAATCCGACGTCCTCTGCGGGCGCGCCGGTCTCTGCGGCGACGGCGCGGTGGGCGAGCACGGCGATGGGGCTGTCCGCCGGTGCCTCCGCCGCCTCCGTCCATTCCCGAACGACCACGTCGATGTCGACCTCGGGGTGCTCGGACGCGATCGTTTCGACCAGCGATTGGAATGGCTTCCGAACCGCTTCGGGATCGGTTTCGCCCGGGATGATGCGCCGGTCGATGTCGACCGAGCACCGATCGGGCACGACGTTTGGCGCGCTCCCGCCCGTGATGAGGGCCGCGTTCACCGTGGGACTGCCGACCAGCGGGTGCGCGATGTCGGGGAGCGCCTCGGGCAGCCGGAGGAGGAACCGGCTCATTGAGGTGATCGCGTTCACTCCTCGGTGCGGCTGGGAACCGTGCGCCGCTTTGCCGTGTGCGGTGGCCGTGAGCCACGCGCCGCCCCGTTCCGCGAGGCCGATCTTGAGTTCGCTGGGTTCGCCGATGACGGCGGCGTCCTGGGTGAGGTACCCGCCCTCCCAGAGCACCTTCGTGCCGTGGATCCCGGCCAGTTCCTCGTCGGCGGCCAGGTGGAACGTCAGTTCACCGGTGATGGGGATCTGCGCGCGGGTGAGCGCGACCGCGGCGGCGAGCGCGGCGCCGATCGGACCCTTCATGTCCGAGGCGCCCCGGCCGATCAGCCGGCCGTCCTTGACCGTGCCCTCGAAGGGCGGGGTGTCCCACGTCTCCGGCGAACCGGCCGGCACGACGTCGAGGTGGCCGTTCCACGCCAGCGAGGGCCCCTCGCGGTCGCCGAGTGTCGCGATCACGCTCGGGCGGCCGGCCCCGCTCCGAACCACGGAGACCGATGCGCCGATGCCGGCAAGGATTTCTGCCGCGACTTCGGCGGCGGCATCCTCGGTCCCGCCCGGGTTCTCGCTCGGTGCGGCGATCAGGGCTTGCGCGAACGCGAGCACCTCGGCTGGGTCGACGGCGCCGGCAGCCGCCGAAAGGATGGGCTCATCTACCATGGCGCTCAATGTACCCGGACCTTCGCGTTCGCCTCCGGGGTCTCCTCGACCCCGCGCCCCGCCCCGATCCGGCGCCGGGCGACCGACTGGCCGCGGTGCTGCTTCCCCTTGTGCTCGAGCCCGAGCCCTCGCTCATCTTCACCCTTCGCACCGACGAGCTTCCTCGCCACGCCGGAGAGGTGTCGTTCCCCGGAGGGATGGCCGAATCCCAGGACGCAGATATCCTCGCGACCGCCCTCCGGGAATCGCACGAGGAGGTGGGTCTGGACCCCGGCCTCGTTGACGTAGTGGGCGCGCTCGCGCCGGTGCACACGTTCGTCAGCGGGATCCTGGTGGTCCCGTTCGTCGGAGTGTTGGCGGACGCGCCGACGTTGACGGTGGATGTCGGGGAGATCGCGGCGGTCTTCACCGTGCCGTTGGAGAAGCTGCGCACGGTGCAGCGACAGATCCAGCGGGCGCGCCCGGGCGGCAGCACGTGGACCGGGTGGAGCTATGAGGTCGAGGGCGCGACCATCTGGGGAGCAACCGGCCACATGGTGCACGCGTTATTGCTCGCGCTCGACGGAGCGATCCGGTGACCGGAGCGCAGACACCGGAGGATCGCGAACTCCGAACCCTGCTCGGCACCGCGCGAACTGTCGCCGTCGTGGGCCTAAGTTCCAAGGCCCATCGGCCGTCGTTCGCCGTCGCCGAGTACCTGCAGTCCCACGGGTACACCATCATCCCGGTGAACCCTCACGAGGTTTCGGTTCTCGGCGAAACCGCCTATCCCACGCTCCTGGACATCCCGCGGGAGGCCCGGGTCGACGTGGTCGACGTCTTCCGCCGGGCGGGGGCCACGCCCGACATCGCCCGCGACGCGGTGACGATCGGGGCGAAGGTGCTGTGGCTGCAAGAGGGCATCATGAACGACGACGCGTATCGCATCGCCTCCGAGGCCGGGTTGGACGTCATCATGGGCGTGTGCATCAGGAAGGTCAGACAACGATTGATGGGGGAGGACACATGAAGTGGGAATACTTCGTCGCGCCGCTGCTCGAGCACAACCCGGGCGAGATCTTGAACACGTTCGGTGAGGACGGGTGGGAGTTGGTAGGCGTCTCGCAGGTCCAGAACCCGATGGGCGGGGTCTCCACCGTCGCCTACCTCAAGCGAGCGCTGTCCTGAGGGCCAAGGGTCAGTCCAGCGCTTGGTCGAGGTCCGCGATGAGGTCGTCGGGGTGCTCGATCCCGACGCTGAGGCGGATGAGCGTGTCGGGAACCTGGAGTGCGGAGCCCGCAACGCTCGCATGCGTCATCGGTCCCGGGACTTCGATCAGAGACTCCACCCCGCCCAAGGACTCGGCAAGGAAGAACAGTTGCGTGCGCTCGACCGCCCGTGTCGCGGCGTCCGGGCTTCCGACCTCGAAGGACACCATGCCGCCGAAGTTCGACATCTGGGCGCGGGCAACCGTGTGGCCCGGATGCTCGGGGAGCCCCGGGTAGTGGACCCGCGTCACCGCAGGATGTCCGGAGAGGAACGCGGTCACGGCGGCCGCGCCCTCGCAATGGGCGCGCATGCGAACGGCGAGCGTCTTGAGACCGCGGAGCGCGAGGTAGCAATCCATCGGACCGGGTACCGCGCCTACCGCATTCGTCAGGAAGCCGAGACGATCGATGAGCGCCGCGTCGCTCGTGACGACCGCACCGCCCACCAGATCGGAATGGCCGCCGATGTACTTCGTGACCGAATGCAGGACGGCGTCGGCGCCGAACTCCAGGGGGCGCTGCAGCGCCGGTGTCGCGAACGTGTTGTCGACGATCACCAGGGCGCCCACCCGGTGTGCGGCCTCCGCCACCGCCGCGATGTCGACGATCTTGAGCAAGGGGTTCGACGGGGTCTCCACCCAGACGAACCGCGTCTCCGGCCGCAGGGCCGCCTCCACCGCAACCGGATCGTGCATGTTCACCGTGTCGCACGCGAGCCCCCACCCGGACAACACACCGGTCAGAAGTCGGTAGGTCCCGCCGTAGACGTCGTCGGATAGAAGCACGTGATCGCCGGGCTTGAGGGTGAGCAGAAGGGTCGTTGAGGCCCCCAGCCCGCTCGCGAACGCGAAACATCGCTCGCCTCCCTCCAGGGCGGCGAGCGCCTGCTGGAACGCTTCGCGGGTGGGGTTCCCTCCCCTGGCGTAGTCCCACACCTTCGGGTTGCCGACGCTTGATTGCGCATACGTGGACGTCTGGTAGATGGGGATGTTCACGGCGCCGTAGAGCTCGTCGGGTTCCTGCCCGGCGTGGATAGCCTTGGTCTCGAACCTCAGATCTCGGGGGGGAGTTTCCATCCGCGCTTCACCAACTCCTCTTCCGCGGTCCGGCCGTCGCGAACCTCCTGCCACAATCTGGACTTGCGTTTCGCATCATGCCCGGGCGCGAACTCCGTGCCCACCGGCACCAAGCGCTCGCAGCCGGCTTCTCCGCATGTGCACCACGCGAACATCTTCGTGGTCGTTCCGTCCTGGGTCATCTCGCCACGCCGGTAGCGAGGAGCCAGCGCCCGCGTCGGGACCACGATGACCCCTTCCCGGATGTCGCCGAGATAGGAGGCGTGGCCCGCCAGGGTAAGGAGCCCCGTCAGTGCGGCGAGCGCCGCGTCCATGGCGTCCATGGTGCCCAGTCCGTCGGTTGAAACCTTCTGCAGGCGGAGCACGCGTTCGCGCCAGACGCGCTTGGTGGTTCCCTTGGGGGGCAGGCACCCCGCCAGCACCGCGGCCGTGGCGTGCGGGAACACCTCGATCGAACGTTTGCGGAACGAGCCGCCGTTGAAGAGGGGATAGCCAAGTTCGGCGCAGCGTTCGAAGACCTGGATGCCTTCGCGCATCCAGTCGAAGATAGGGTCCTTGCTGTGCGCGACCGACGGCGTCGGAAACACGTGGATGTTCAGGCGTGCCAGTTCGCGTTCGGTGAGCCGTGACCGGCCGGTCGCTCCCCATCGCGGAGGCGCGTCGACCGCTATCACCGCGGGCTTCCATCGCGCGATGCGATCGGCGACCTCCGCCAATCCGGCCCCCCGAGCCACGTCGAGGGGAACCCGTTGTTCGTCGAGCACGACCAGGTCGAGACCTTTCTTCGGTCCGCCGACGTCGATCCCCAGGCAGCGGTCGGCCACTAGGACTGCCGCCGCCGATGCGCGAGGAACTCGAGGAGATCGCTCCGCGTTACCACACCCAGGACCTGGCCCTCCTTGGAAACCAATGCCGCCGGAGCCTGCTCGAGCACGGAGAAGACGACCTCGACCGCGTCATCCCATTCGACGATGGGGACGGGCGGCGCCATGACCTCGGCCACGTCGGCTTGCAGCGCATCGGGATCTCGGAACACCCGTTCCAGCAACTCGCGATCACGGATGGATCCGACGAAGCGCGAGACGTCGCTCCCGTCACCTTCCCGAACCACCGGCGCTTGACTGATGCCGTGGAGCTGCAGCGTGTCGACGGCCTGGCGCACCTTGTCGTGTGCGTCCACGGTGATCAATGACGGCAGATCGCCGCCCTTGGCACCGAGGACCTCCTCGACACGGATTACGTCGGGACGATCCAGCATCCCGTGCTGGAGCATCCACGTGTCCGAGTGGACCTTCGACAGATAGCCTCGACCCGAGTCTGGGAGCAAGACGACGATCGTCTTCGCCCCATCGTCGAGTTCGCGCGCAACGGTGAGGGCGGCAACGACCGCGGTTCCGCAGGAACCGCCCACCAGGATGCCCTCCTGCCGGGTAACGGCTCTCGCCATGCGGAACGAATCCCTGTCGCTCACCTTCACGTATCGATCGACCACGCTCGGATCGAAGGTGTCGGGCCAGAAGTCCTCGCCGATCCCTTCAACCAGATAGGGACGGGGTTCATCGCCCGAGTACACCGACCCCTCAGGATCCGCGCCGACCACCATCACGTTCGCGTTCTGTTCCTTTAAGTACTTGCCGACGCCGCTGATGGTGCCACCCGTCCCGATCCCGGCGACGAAGACGTCCACGCCACCCTCGGTCTGCTCCCAGATCTCGGGTCCCGTCGTCGCGTAGTGGGTCGCCGGGTTCTCGGCGTTGAAGTACTGGTTGGGCTGGAACGCGCCGGGGATCTCGTCGGCGAGCCGCTCCGCGACCCGGTAGTAGCTCTCCGGGCTCTCGGGGGCGACGGCGGTTGGCGTGATCACGACCTCGGCCCCGTAGGCACGAAGGAGGGAGATCTTCTCCTGGCTCATCTTGTCGGGCATGACGAAGATGCATTTGTAGCCACGGATGGCAGCGGCGATCGCGAGGCCGTGCCCCGTGTTCCCCGATGTCGGCTCGACGATAGTGCCGCCGGGGCGGAGCGCGCCCGCCCGTTCGGCCGCCTCGATCATCCGGATGCCGATCCGGTCTTTCACGCTGCCCCCCGGATTGAGCATCTCCAGCTTGGCCAGAACCGTTGGCCGGACCCCGCGGGTGACCTTGGAAAGCCTGACCAGGGGGGTGTTCCCCATGGCGTCCAGGAACGTCTCGAGCACGGGCATCGGTTGGGACCCCTTTCGCGGTGAGCCGCCCTATCGTGCCACGCACCGACGACGGCCGACCCGGGTTTCGGCAGAAGGATGCGTTACCGGCTTTACCTCCGGGGGTAAGCTGCCGATTCCGGGAACGGATGGGTCTGGCCCAGGGGGTTGTGTGACGAGTGACGACATAGGTCTCGATGATGGGGGCGGAGGCGGGGGAGAGAGCCTCCTCGTCGTCGACGACGATCCGTTCATCGCGCGCCTCCTGGAGATCGAACTGAAGGCCTCGGGCTATGAGGTTCGTGTAGCCAACGACGGTGTCCAGGCCCTGCAGGCAGCCCAGGAGCGGAGCCCGGATCTGGTCCTGGCCGACGTCATGATGCCGAACATGGACGGGTTCGAGCTGACCCGCCGGCTACGCCAGGATCCGCGAACCGCCGCCGTAAGCGTGATCATGCTGACCGCCAGGGGCCTGTCTGCCGACAAGCTCGAAGGCTTCGCGATCGGAGCAGACGACTACATCGTGAAGCCGTTCGACACGCCGGAGTTGCTCGCGCGCATCCGGGGTGTCCTCCGCCGTTCCAAGGAGATGCGCGCGCAGTCACCGCTCACGGGGCTCCCGGGGAACGTACGGATCGAGGAGGACATCGACGGGCGTGTCGAACGCGAGGAGGACTTCGCGATCCTGTATGTCGACCTCGATCACTTCAAGGCCTTCAACGACCACTACGGGTTCATGCGCGGCGACCAGGTCATCCAATTCACGGCGCAGCTCTTGCAAGAGGTGTCCCGCGAGGTGACCGGCGGCGGCGCCTTCGTCGGGCACGTCGGGGGCGATGACTTCGTCGTCGTCGTCGCACCGGGGATGGCGGCAGTCGTCGCACAGGCTATCGTCGAACGGTTCGATCAAGAGGCGCCCGCCCGCTACGACGAGGTCGACCGCAACCAGGCCTTCATCGAGGTGACCAACCGGCGCGGAGAGCTCCAGCGGTTCCCGCTGCTGTCGGTGTCCATCGGTATCGCGTCGACCGAGACCCGCCGGTTCCTGCACTACGCGGAAGCCGTCGCCGTCGCCACGGAGATGAAGTCATTCACGAAGGCGGCTGCGGGCTCATCCTGGGCGATCGACCGGCGCGAAACCTAGCGGCTCAGACGAGCGGCGCGGGTCTGGCCAGGAAGTACCCCTGTCCGAACGCGACACCCAACTCCAACAACGTGTCGAGTTCGGCCTGGGATTCGATGCCTTCGGCGACGATGGTCATGCCCATCTCCTCCGCGAACGAGATGAGCGCCGACGCGAGCGCGCGCCTGCCGCGGTCCGAGTCGATGTCGCGCGTCAGGCTGATGTCCACCTTCACGATGTCGGGTGCGAGCACCAGCGTGTGCCGAAGGCTCGCGAACCCCGCGCCGGCGTCGTCGATCGCGACGCGGCACCCCAGGCGGCGAAGGACTTCGAGGGCACGTGAGAGCTCGCCGTAGTCCGCAACGGCCTCGTGCTCGGTGATCTCGACCACGATGCGCGGTCCCGCTTCCGTCAGGACACCCGGAAGTTCGGGCGACACGGCCGTCCGATGCGAACAGTTCACGGAGAGGTAGCAGCCGTCGGGCAGGTGCCTCAGCGAGGTCAGGGCTTCTCGGATCGCGGTGAGCTCCAGTTGGATCCCAAGTTCCAGGCGAACCGCCTCGGCGAACCATTGGTCGGGCGGACGCATCGGGAGTGAGCGGAACCGCGCGAGCGCCTCCATCCCGACGGTCTTGCGGGTCCGAAGGTCGACGATGGGTTGGAACGCCATCGAGAGGCCCTCGCCGTCCAGGAACCGCTGGATCGTCCCGCGCCGGGTCTCCAGCTCCTGTTCCTCGATCTCCTCACGGCGGAGCTGGGAGCTGAGCTCGTGCACGACCCCGCCGATCACCTCCGAGCTCAGACTGGTGCCGCCACGGGCGACCTTCCCGATGGATTCGATGATCTCTCCGGCGGCGGTTCCCTTGACCAGGTAGCCGACCGCGCCGGCCCGGAGCATCTCGAGCACGGTCGGCCGGTCCTCGAAGGCGCTGAGCGCGATCACGCGGGTGCTCGGGGACACCCGGATTATCTCGCGGGCCGCCCGCGGACCCCCGCCGGCCGGCATCTTCACGTCGACGAGCGCAACGTCGGGGTGACGGGCTACGGCGAGTTCGATGGCCTCATCGGCGTCCCCCGCGGCGCCGACCAGGACAACGCCGTCATCTTGGGCAAGGAGATCTGAGAGGGCCACACGCAGCGCAGGCTCGTCGTCCGCGATGAGCACCCTGATCGGGTCATCGGACGTGCCGTTGCCGGTGGCCGAGGGGAACCCGACGGTCGCCACGGGGGGGACGGTACCTGTACGCGGCGCCCAACACAATCACCCGGTCAGCCGACGCCGCCGGGCGCAGTAGCATCCGTGTGACAACACCCGGGAGGTGCTGGATGAGTGCCCGAGAGATCCGCGCTCCGCGAGGCCAGGAGCTGACCTGCCGTTCCTGGCCCCAGGAGGCCGCGATGCGGATGCTGATGAACAACCTGGACCCCGAAGTGGCCGAACGTCCCGAGGACCTGGTCGTCTACGGGGGGACCGGTCGGGCGGCGCGATCGTGGGAGGCCTACGACGCCATCGTGCGGACCCTGCGCACCCTGGCCGATGACGAGACGATGCTGGTGCAATCCGGCAAACCCGTCGGCGTGTTCCGAACCCACGAGATGGCGCCCCGGGTGCTCATCTCGAATTCGATGCTGGTCCCGAAGTGGGCCGACTGGGACACGTTCCGCGACCTCGAAGAAGCGGGCCTCACGATGTACGGCCAGATGACGGCCGGCTCGTGGATCTACATCGGCTCGCAGGGGATCCTGCAGGGGACCTACGAGACCCTGGCCGAGTGTGCCGCCCAGCGTTTCGGCGGGACGCTTGCCGGAACGATCACGCTCACCGGGGGGCTCGGCGGGATGGGCGGCGCGCAACCCCTCGCCGTCACGATGAACGGCGGCGTGGCGCTCTGTGTCGAGGTGGATCCGATCCGCATCGAACGGCGGATCAAGACGCGGTATATCGACCGCGAAACCGATTCGGTGGAACAGGCACTCGGATGGGCAGAGACCGCCCGCGCCGATGGTGAAGCCGTGTCCATCGGTCTGGTCGGCAACTGCGCCGAGGTGCTGCCCTCGCTCCTGGCGGGTGGATTCCGTCCGGACATCGTGACCGATCAGACGAGCGCGCACGATCCGCTGGGCGGCTACGTCCCCGCCGGTCTCACCCTCGAGGAGGCGGCCGAGCTGCGGGACGCCGACCCGAAGACCTACCAGCACAAGGCATACGGGAGCATGGCCGAGCACGTTCGGGCGATCGTGGGATTCCTTCGCGAAGGCGCGGTGACCTTCGACTACGGCAACAACCTGCGGGCGGGGGCTGAGATCGGCGGGCTCGCCAGGGAGGAGGCGTACAGCTACCCGGGGTTCGTGCCGGCGTTCGTTCGGCCGATGTTCTGTGAGGGCAAGGGGCCGTTCCGGTGGGCGGCGCTCTCGGGCGATCCCGAGGACATCGTGAAGACCGATCGCGCGGTCGCGGAACTCTTCCCGGAGAACGAGCGTCTCCAGCGCTGGTTGCAGCTCGCGGAAGAGCGGGTCGCCTACCAGGGCCTTCCCGCGCGCATCTGCTGGCTCGGCTACGGGGAGCGGGCCAAGGCCGGCCTCCGGTTCAACGAGATGGTGTCGAGCGGCGAGCTCGCCGCGCCCATCGTCATCGGCCGTGACCACCTGGACAGCGGCAGCGTCGCGAGTCCCTACCGCGAGACCGAGTCCATGAAGGACGGGTCGGACGCCATCGCCGACTGGCCGAT
>JAXDJY010000173.1:0-3453 GCA_034667445.1 Actinomycetota bacterium
GGCTGCCACCATCTCATCGAGCGATCCCGTCCGAAGCATCTCCAAGACCTGGTGCGAGCGGCTGATGCCGATCTTCTCGTCGTTGGGGCTGAGTTCGTTACCGGTGAGGGCGAGGCCCGCGCTGTTCCAGCCGACCGACAGCCAGGGAACGCCGCCCAGCTGGAACGTGACGGGCTCGCCGGGAACCTGCTTCTCGATCGCGGTGATGAGGTGCTCGGTGGCGGGACGGAGGTCGTTCGTGTGCCCCACGATGAGATGGCCGTCGGCGGTGGCGGCCGGTCCGGCGACCAGGTCACTGCACTTCCCTTGTGTCTTCTTGGCACGCGGTTCGTACCAGATCTCTTCCATGGAGGCGGCGAAGAACTCGAGTGGGTCGACACCGGCGCCCTCGGCCACGCCGTCGAACTCTTCGATGAGCCAGGGGAGCCGCGGCTCGGTGAAGTGGCGGTATTCCGCAGCGAGTGCCAGCTGTTGTTCGCGCGTTCGCCCGGCGGGAAGTTCGGCGAACGACTCTTTGATCTCCTGAGCGATCTGGTCCGCACCGATGTCGCCGAGCTGCAGGCCGACCTCTCGATGGGTGCCGGAGACGCGGTAGATCTCGATCAGATGTCCGTCCATACGTGGATGCTAGTCCGAACCGCGAGGGTCGGTCACCCGTTCGCGTTCTGGTGGTGATGGTGGCGGTGGCTGGGTGTGGGCTTCGGGATCGGGGCACCGCTCACTCCCGTGTCGATGATCATCGTGCCGCCGCCGCTGCAATGGATCCGGATCTTGCCGCCGCCGATCTCCACTCCCTGGTCACCGGGCCTGGGCGCGCCGACGCAGTTCGCGCCGAAGATGTTGGTGAACGAGTGCGTCACCCGGGAGACGGAGATGAAGACCACGGCGCCGACCACGAGAATGAGGATCACGACGAACGCGGCGATACCGCCTCCCCATCCGGCCCCCGAGCCGGAACGGCCGCTGCTGGCTCGTTTCGTGACGGGGATGTTGCCGGTGGTGTGGTCGGTCTCGGAGTCCGTTGGCGGGATCTCGCCCGTCCCCGCTTCGAGCAAGCCGTTCTCCCCGAGCTTGCCGTAGCGGTACGCCCCGGTCTTCGGGTCGGTTCCCCAGCCGAACCCGGGTGCGCCGAGTCCGCTCGGGTCTCCGGCGTTCCCTCCGCCCTGCGCCATCTCCGTCCCTAGCCCGTGAGTTCGTGGATGAGACCCGCGTAGGCGTCGATGTAGCGAGTTACGTCGTCCTCGGTAGCGGGCACGCTGCACGTCGGCCCCGCCCCGACGATCGCCTCCCAGACACCGCGGTTCGCCAGGTAGACGCGGAAGGTGAGGATGAGCTCGACGTCCATCGATGCATAGGCCTCCCGCGCGTTCCGCGGCATGGCGGGCGCGAACGTCGTGCCACTCCTGGGCCAGAACCGGTGCGTGGTCCAGGGGAGTCCCGCCTCCGAGATCGCTTTCTCGATGCCGTCGGCGAGCATCGCGCCGAGCCGGTGCGTGTGCGCGTAGGCCTCCGGGATCAAGACCTCGCTCATGGTCGCTTTCGCCGCGGCCATCGCGAGCGGGTTGCCGAAGAGCGTGCCGCCGATGGCCACCTGGTCGGCGGCGTCGTCGCGGCCCTCGGGACGCTGGATGACTTCGGCGACTTCGGGGGTCATCCCGTAGGCGCCGAGCGGAACGCCGGCGGCGATCGACTTGCCGATGGTGATGATGTCGGGATCGAGATTCCACATCGCCGTGAGGCCCCCGGCTCCCACCACCTGCGTGTGCGTTTCGTCGTACGCGAGCAACGTGCCGGCCGCCCGCGTGATCGACCGGAGCTGGGAGTGCCATTCATCGGTTGGGAGGAGCAGCCCGACGTTGTTCGTCATCACGGGTTCGGTGATCACGATGGCGACATCGCCGGGTTCCAGCGCGGTTGCGAGTGCCTGCGGGTCGTTCCACGGGACGAGTTTCGTTCGCTGCGTCACGTTGGCCGGGAGGCCTGCCTCCTCCGGAACCAAGCGGCCGTCGCTATCGGTCTCGACCAAGACCTCGTCGAAGTGGCCGTGGTACTTGCCTTCGAAGAAGAGCACCTTGTCCCGGCCGGTCGCCGCTCGCGAGATCCGGATGGCTTCCGTGTTCGCGTGCGTCGCCGAGGAGGTGAACTGCCACATGGGAAGGCGGTAGCGCCGCGTCAGCTCCTCGGCCACCCAGATGGCGTCCTCCGAGGGCAGCAGGAACTGCCCACCGGCAGCGGCTCGGGCCGCCAGCGCCGCGACCACGGGCTCGGGACCGTAGCCGCCGAACATGCTCATGTCGGCGATGTTGAAGTCTGCGTAGTCGTGGCCATCGACGTCGCGGAAATGGCCGCCTTTCCCTTCGGCAACCCAGATGGGTGGGTGATCGTAAGAGGTTCGGTGCCAGGACATCGGCACGCCGTTCGGCATGGAGTTCTTGGCTTTCTCCCACAGCTCCATGGACTTTGGCCGTGCCGCGATGAAGGCGGCATCCTCGCGAGCCTTGATCTCGGTCAGTTTCCGGCGGTCGATCGGTCCTTCGGCGCGTCCGTTCATTCCCGGAGCATACGGGGAGTGGGCTGGCGGCGTTCGGCGTCTTGGCGTGTCAGAGGGGGTGGCTACGGTGGCGGTGTTCCCTCTTCCTCGTCTTCCCTAAGGAGGCACCATGACCCAGCTCGGGATCGCGTTGCTCACGCTCGCCGTCGGGCTCCTCGCGGGTGCGGCGTTCGCACAGCGCCGCACGCCGGTGTCGCGTCCGGACGGTTCGTTCGCGTTGCTCGAAGCTCGGTTCGAGGCACAGCACGCCGAGCTCCGGCGCCTGGCCGATGCCGCCGTAGGCCGCGACCTCGCGGGAGACCAGTTGCGGACGAACCTGGACGGCGCGCGGCGTGCGCTCGAGGCCCTGCAGCTCCGCGACGCCGAGCGTCAGCGTGGGGACGCCGAACAGCACGAGGTGATCAGGCGACTGTCCACAGTCCTGGCCGGTGGCGCATCGAAGGGCCGGGCCGGCGAGAACGTGTTGCGCGACCACCTCTCCGAGCTTCCGCCCGGGATGTTGGTAACCGACTTCCGCGTCGGCGGCAAGGTCGTCGAGTTCGGGCTCCTCCTACCGGATGGACGCCGGTTGCCGATCGACTCGAAGTGGACGGCGCTCGCCGAACTCGAGGCGCTGGAGGCGGCCGTCTCTCCCGTGGAGATCGACGCCTGCAGCCGTGCGGTGGAGAAGGCGGTGACCATCCGGGCCCGTGAGGTGGCGCAGTACCTCGACCCCGCGATGACAGCTCCGGTTGCGATCGCCGCGGTCCCCGACGCGGTGTACGCGGTCCTTCGGCGGGCGCACGCCGACGCCTACGCGAGGGGCGTGGTCGTCGTGCCCTACTCGAACGCGCTCCCCATCGTGCTGTTCCTCTATTCGTTGGTGCAACGTTTCGGCGATGCCGCGGACGTGCAGGCCAGCC
>JAXDJY010000174.1:0-4562 GCA_034667445.1 Actinomycetota bacterium
GTGGCTGCATCCGCCATGTCCCGGAGCGGCTGGGTCATCCCGCGAGCCAGAAGCCGAGCCATGAGGAGCGCGACGAAGGAGGCGACGGTCCCCGTCAGGAGGAACTGCCACCAGAACTTACCCAGGAACCTGAAGGTGGTGGCGACCTTGCCGAAGAAGCCCTGGGAAGGCGCGGGCTGGAGCGCGTACACGACGTGATCGACCTTGCCGTCCACGACGACCGGCGCGGACGCGTACTCGATCGACCCGCTGATCCCGATGTGGACCATGTCGTCACTGAAGTGCGGGAAGTCAGGGGGCTTGACACCGCCGACAACCGTTCCGTCGGGGAGCGTGGTGACGAACGTGATATCGCCCTGGGGCGGACCGGTGATCAAGCCGGCTGCGGCCCGTCGCGCCACCGAGAGGAGATGCAGCCTGTCGGAATCGTGAGAACTCTCGCGAAGGGCGTAACCGAGCATGAGGACCACGAGCAAGACGGTCATCCCGACGGCGAAGACGATCGTTGAGCCGAGCTTCGCCCGGATGGTCGGGAGCGACTCCAAGGGGCGGGTGCGCATGTGGCCGCCCGCTATCCGTTGTCCTGGAAGGCGTATCCGACCCCGTGGACGGTCCGGATGAACCTTGGCTCGTTCCCGTCCTCGCCCAGCTTGCGGCGGATCCGCGCCACGTGGGAATCCACCACGCGACCGCCCGCATAGTCCCGGTAGCCCCACACATGATCCATGAGCTGCTCGCGGCTGAGGACCACGCCCGGGTCACGCGCCAGTGACAGAAGGATCTCGAACTCCAGCGGCGTGAGTCCGATCTCCTCACCGTCGACGGTCACCCGGCGCCGGTCCGGATCGATCACCAGCCCGTCGTGTTCCAGAGGTCCGTCGTTGCGGTGGGCCTGCATCCGCTCCATCCGCCGCAGGATCGCCTTGACGCGCGCAGCGAGCTCGCGAAGGCTGAACGGCTTCGTCAGGTAGTCGTCGGCGCCCACCGCGAAGCCGGCCACCTTGTCGGTCTCCTCGGTCTTCGCGGTGAGCATGAGGACGGGGGTCCAGGAGTTCCGCTGGATCTCCTTGCAGACCTCCAGGCCGTCCATACCGGGGAGCATGAGATCGAGCACCACCATGTCGGGTTTGTTCGCCGCATGGGCTGCGATGGCCTGTGGCCCGTCGAAGGCCACGATCACGCGATATCCCTCGGATTCCAACCGCGCTCGGACGGCTTCGGCTATCGCTTCCTCGTCATCGACGACGAGCACGGTCTGTTCGGGCATGGGCCCATCGTATCGGGGTGGCGTGATGGCTCTGTCCTGGGGATATGGAGAAAGTGTGGCGGCGTCTACGGACTGGGCAACGGCTGGACGATATCCAGCACCGCGGTGGCGAGCACGAAGATCACCAGGAAGCCGATCACCACCGCGGCGACGGGGATCACGCGCCGGTAGTCCACGGCCTTGCCGCTGACTTTCTCGATGACGAGGAGCGCCAGGTGTCCGCCGTCGAACGGCGGGAGCGGGACGAGGTTGATGAGACCGATGAACACGGTGATGAACCCCAGGAGTTCCATCAAAGTCCCCCACGCGCCCTGAGACACCAGTGCGCCCGTCTGTTGGCCGACCCCCACGACACTGGTGCCGCCACCGAGATCCCGGGGAGCACCGTGGACGAGGCTGTCATAGAGGCGACTCACCCCCGAAGGACCGAACACGTGGCCGACGGAATGCACCGACGCATCGACCGAATACCAGAGCCACCACGCGCCCTGCGTCACCGACTTCAGCGTGCCCGGGTACGTTGGGCCGAGGAGGATGCCGATCCGCCCCTTCGTGACCCCTTGCTCCGTCTCCGAGACGGGCGTCATGGTCACAGTGATCGTGCTCCCGCCGCGCTCGATGCGGTAGGCCAGGGGCTCCCCGACATGCGCGGTCACGTAGGTGGAGAGCTGTTCGGCGGTCGGGTTCTGCACCGTTCCCACGGCGACGATCCGGTCGCCGGCTTGCAGACCGGCCATCTTCGCTGGGGAGGTCACGTCGTGCAGGGTCGGCACCACCGATCCGACGACTGGCTGGGGCGGGAGCGCGGGGTCGCCGAAGAAGAAGACCCATGACCCGAAGATCACGATAGCGATGAGGAAATGCACGCCCGGCCCGCAGAAGATCACCAATGCGCGCTGCCAGATCGGCTTCGACCCGTAGGCGCGGGGAAGATCCGCCTCGGCGACCGTCTCGTACGGGTTCATCCCGGCGATCTTCACGTAGCCCCCGCCGGGGATCGCTTTCACCCCGTACTCGGTTTCGCCCCGTTTGACCGACCAGAGCTTGGGTCCGAAGCCGATGAAATACTCCTCGATCTTGAATCCGAACCTCTTCGCGACGAAGTAGTGACCGAGTTCGTGAAGTGAGACCAAGACCGTGAGGTACCCCAGCAAGAGGAGGAACCCAAGCGCGAACTGCATGCCCGGGCTACCGCTCCTCGATGAGCTCTGCCGCGCGCTGGCGAGCCCACGTGTCGGCCCGCTCGATGTTCACGATGGAGACGACGGACGCCGGTTCGTGCTCGTCCACGGCGGTCTGCACCACGTCGACGATCCGCGTGAGCGGGATCTTGCTCTCGAGGAACGCCATGACCGCCACCTCGTTCGCCGCATTCATCACCGCGGGGAACGTGGAGCCCAGTCCGCCGACGCGGTAAGCGAGATCCACGGCGGGGAACGCCTCCCGGTCCAGCGGCTCGAAGTTGAGAGGCCGATCGGTCAGCGGCACCGAATCGACGCCGTGGTGCAAGCGCTCCGGCCAAGCCAGAGCGAGCTGGATAGGCAGGCGCATATCGGGAACGGCCATCTCGGCCCGCATCGAGCCGTCGTTGAACTCGGCCATCGCGTGAACCAAGCCCTCGGGATGGATCACGACGTGGATCTGCGAATACTCCAGGTCGAACAGGTAGTGCGCCTCGATGACCTCGAGGCCCTTGTTCATAAGCGTCGCGGAGTCGATGGTGATCTTCGGGCCCATCGCCCACACCGGGTGTTGCAGGGCCTCCTTGACCGACGCCCGTTGCAGTTCTCGGTGCGTCCACCCACGGAACGGCCCGCCGCTGCCGGTGATGACCACGCGTTTCAGGTCCTCGCGGCGTTCATGGCGGATGGCCATGGCGAGTGCCGCGTGCTCGGAGTCGACTGGGATCAACCGCTCGGGCTCGCCTTTCACCAGGTCCATGACGAGTTCTCCACCGACGACCAGGGACTCCTTGTTCGCGAGCGCGAGCGTCTTGCCGCTCTGTAAGGCGGCAAGGGTGGGGCCGAGGCCGGCGGAGCCGACCAACGCGTTGAGGACCATGTCCGCGCCCGTGTCCTCTGCGAGCGTTTCCGCAGACTCAGGGCCCACGATGAGCTCAACGCCGGGCAGGGCTCCGAGCTTCTCGCGGATGGTCGCTGCCGCATCTTCGTCGGCGATCCCCACGAGCGGCGGGAGGAACTCGCGGATCTGGCCCAGGAGAAGCTCGACGTTCCCGCCTCCGGCCGACAGCCCGACCACCTTGAATCGCTCGGGGTTGCCGCGCACTACGTCCAAGGCCTGGGTCCCGACGGACCCCGTTGAGCCGAGGATCGAGAGCGGTCTCATGCCCTTCAGCCTACCCCGCGACGGGAGAAAAACCGGAGATCAGCCGTAGACGATCCGGATGACCATGAAGGCTGCAGGCGCGACGAACAAGAGCGAGTCGATCCGGTCCAGAACGCCGCCGTGACCCGGGAGGACGCTGCCCATGTCCTTGATGCCCACGTCGCGCTTGACCAAGGACTCTGCGAGATCCCCGAACGTTGCCGCGAGGGCGACGACGATACCCAGCAGCGCGGCATCGAGCTTGTGATCGGTGAAGCGGGAAACGAGGGAAGGCATGATCACCATCGCCACGATCAAGGTGACGACGAGGGCCCCCACGAAGCCCTCCCATGACTTCTTCGGACTGGTGTTCGGCGCCAGTGGACGCTCCACCCACGTGCCACCCCAGATGGATCCGAACAGGAACGCGGACGTGTCGAAGATGAAGGTCAGTGCGATGACGGCGATCACCAGTTTCTTGCCGTCGCTCCCCTGGAGGAGGGCGACGACATAGCCGCCGAGCAACGGTATCCACGCCATGTTGAAGATGGTCAACCCGATGTTCTGGAGCAGGTTGGCACGGTGCGCCGGCGGGTACGTCATGAACCACAGGAAGGTGGCGATGATGCCGAGCGCGAACATCGCGAGGAGTCCTGGTTCCCCGTGGTAGTAGGCGCCGGCCATCATGAGCGCGCCCGACACCAGTCCGACCGCCGTAGCCGGTTGATGCCGGTGCTTCTTCATCACCCCGAACAGTTCGCCTTGGGCGAAAACGACGATAACCATCGACAGGAATGCGAACGCCCACGCGGAGATGAGCAGCGCACCAAGGGATATGCCGGCGAGCGCGACACCGGTCATGAACGCCGCGGGGACGTCGCGCTCACCGCCGGCGCCGCCCCTGCGGTCCAGTTCGGCGCCTACCTCGACGGATGTCGGCTCTTGCCAACTT
This sequence comes from Actinomycetota bacterium, assembly GCA_034667445.1. Classification (GTDB taxonomy): domain Bacteria; phylum Actinomycetota; class UBA4738; order UBA4738; family HRBIN12; genus JANXVR01. The sequence goes on from JAXDJY010000174.1 coordinate 4,545, forward strand.
GGGCCGCCCATCCCCTCA
>JAXDJY010000175.1:0-2855 GCA_034667445.1 Actinomycetota bacterium
TATTGAACCTGCAGCGTTCGGCCGTGCGCGGTGGCCCAGGCTTGCGCGAGCGCGATGGCCTTGTTCCGCCGGTCGATGCCGGCAGACTTGGTGAGCGAACGCCCTTCGATGTCCATGTCCAGGCGAGTCACGTTGTAGGTGGTGACGACCTGCTCGTAGGCCGCCGCGATCGCGTTCACGTCCTTGCACGAGTCGCCGATCTCCGTGCCGCCCTGATCGGCGCTCCAGCCACCGAACGACGGGATGACGTCGCCGCCCAGCCCGCGCAGAGAGGCGATGTCCGAGACGTAGCGCCCCGACGTGAGCGTCTGCGATCTGGATCCGTTCCAGGCGAGTGTGCACGAGCTCTTGCTCAGGGTCTCCAGGAAGGCGAGCGTGTAGTACTTCGTGCCGGACTGCTGGGCGGTAGTCGTGATCGAGCCGGAGGCCCAGGTCTCGAAGTACGGTGCATAGACGTGCGCGGGGAGCGACGTTCCGGCGGCGTAGGCCGGAGCAGCGCCGGTGAGTGCGGGAACGGCGAGGGCGGTGAGGGTTGCGAGGGCGGCGAGCGCGGCGAGCGCGGCGAGCGCGGCGCGAAGGATGAGTCGAGACATGATTCCTCCCGGGGTGAACAGAACTTTTCACCCAGCCTGGCATGCGAGCGTGCTCGAACACAAGTCGCCGAAGGGCGGGATATAGTCGAACACCTCGAACGAAAGGACCACCGATGAACGAGACAACGGTGTGGACAACGCACGTGAAAGCGGCCCCCGACGCGGTGTTCGCCGAGCTGTCCGACCTGACCAACCACGCGAAGTGGTCACCGAAGCCCTACCGGGCCGAGAAGACGAGCGAAGGTCCGATCGGTGTCGGCACCACCTTCAAGAGCTGGGGTTGGCTGCCCCCCAAGGGCAAGGAGTACCTCAACAACGTCACGATCACCGCGTTCGATCCGGGAAAGAAGTTCTCGTTCGAAGCGGTCGATCCCGCAGGTCCGGTGGTCCCGAGCATCTATACGCTCACCGAGGAGAATGGCGGCACCCGGGTCGAACGCTCCATGCGGTTCGCGAAGCCGAGCGGTTTCAACGGCGTGACCTGGCCGTTGATCTTCCCGATGTTGGTCAAGCCAGCCATCCAGAAGAACCTGGACGCGTTCCGCGACGTCGTCGAGAAGGGATAGATGATCACCCGCCAGGACCTCGACGAGCTGAGTTCACCCCAGTTGCAGGAGCGGGCCGTCGGCATGGCAAGGGCCCGGGGCGACCTCGACTGGCTCTGGCACCTGCTCGGTTCGATCCCCGGCGCCGAAGGACAGCTCGGTGAGTTCGAAGACTCCGGCCTCGATGCGGCGCACCTCATATCGGCCATCAACGGCTACATCAGGTCCGACCGTTCGGCGGAGGACACGCTCCGGCCCCAGTGCATCGACTACCTCCTCGCCCATCTCTAGGCGAGCGGGCGGTCTCGTTCTGCGAGGTAGCGCTCCGCGAAGCGATGCAGCAGCGCATCCTGCGGCGGGTAGACGCCGCGATCGAAGAACCGCGACGTGATGCCCCGCTGTGCGCGTTCGCACACAACCCAGTCCTGGCGGCTCACCAGGTCCAGGAAGTCGACCACGTCGGAGGGGTCGAAACCGTCGGCGTCGATGGTCTCCGGCCGAAACAAGTAGTCGGAGACCACGGTCGTGTGTGACGCGGAGCGCGGCAGCAGCGTGTACGCCATGGCCCCCGTCGAGAACAGGTTGACCATGAGGTTCGGGAAGACCGCGTACCCGTAGTAGGTCCGCCTGTCGATCTCCTCGAGGTTCGGGAGTTGCGGGAGCGACGAGGTGCCGTCGAGCGTGAACGTGTACAGACCTTCGTCGAGCGTAACCCCGCCGTCGGTACGGTTCGGATCCATCACGATTCCCCGTCGGTAGAGCGGCACGATCTTCACCAGCTCCGGGTGCACGGTCGGGCAATGGAGGCACTCGTTGTAGTTGTCCAGGATGATCTTCCAGTTCGCCTCCACCTCGTAGGTGACAGAGCGTCCGATCCGCAACTCGTCGAGGCGGTAACGCTGGTAGGCGAGGGGCTCGTCGGGGTCTTTCTCGAGACCTTCGCGCAGCGGTGATGCACCGGCCCCGAGGTTAAGGAAGAGGAATCCGTCCCAGGACTCCAGGGCGATCGGGTGCAGGCCGTACGCGTCACGATCCAAACCGTCGGTGGGTTGTACGTTCGGCGTACCGACGAGGCGGCCCTCGGTGCTGTAGGCCCACGCGTGGTAGGGGCACACCACGGTGTTGCTCTTCAGATGACCTGCCGGCTCCTCCAGCAGCTTCGTCCCGCGATGGCGGCAGACGTTCGCGAAGGCGCGTACGGTGCCGTCGTGTCCTCTCATCAGCATCACCGCTTCGTCCGCCACCTCCACCGTAAGGAAGTCACCCCGTTGGGGCAGTTGCTCTTCACGTCCAACGCAGTACCAGCCTCGGATGAAGATCCGCTCTTTCTCCAATTCGAAGACTTCCTGCGAGTGATAGTCGCGTCCCGGCAGGCCCGGGTTGATCCTGGCCTGCGGCAGCTTGACGATGTCCTCGAGCATGGCCGTACTCCTTCCGGTGGGTGCCCAGCCTAGCGTTCCGACCACGGGTAGCGATAGTCGCTCCCGGCAGCGCGAAGTACCGTGGGGGCGATGCAGACGTGGGACGCCGTCCGGGCTCGTCGGAACGTACGCGGATACGAAGACCGGGCCTTGCGCGCTGAAGACCTCGACCGGATCCTCGAGGCCGCGTGGCGAGCGCCGTCCTCGATGAACGATCAGCCGTGGGACTTCGTGGTCTGCACCCAGCGCGAAACGCTCCGCCGGCTGGCCCAGACCTGGATGTACGCCGAGCATGT
>JAXDJY010000176.1:0-3520 GCA_034667445.1 Actinomycetota bacterium
TGACAGAAGAACCGACAGCCATCGCCGCAGTACCGCCGCCCCTACACGCGACGAGTGCGACCTTCCGTGCGGTCGACGAGCCCTATCCCGGCGCCAAGCTCCGCGACCTCTACGCACGGCGGGCGGATGGCTACCTGGCTTGGTATCTCCGAGATGGCGACGCCGCACGGCCGAGCGCTGAAGAGGGACTCGCAGCACTGGAGCTCCACATGCCGGAGCTGGTCCCCGTCTACCGCGAGCTCTGCAAACAAGTGGCAGATGATGAACCCACTGCCGCGCGGATGTTCTCGTTCCTTCGTCCCCCGGCGTCCATCATCGCGTGCTCGCAAGGGGTGTGGCGGGAAGGGGATGCCGGCCCACTGCTGGTCCGCAACTACGACTATCCGGCGGAGCTGATGGACGGCGTGATCCTCAGATCGGCGTTCCTCGACCGCACGGTGGTGGGGACGGCGGACGGATTGTGGGGGCTCTGCGACGGCATGAACGACCGAGGTCTCGCCGTTTCTCTCACGTTCGGGGGACGGGTCGTCGTGGGGGACGGGTTCGGGATGCCCCTCGTCATCCGCTACGTCTTGGAGACGTGCAGTTCAGTGGCCGAGGCCAAGGAGGTGCTCGCCCGCTTGCCGTACTCCCAGGCCTACAACCTCACGATGACCGATGCGGCTGGCGATGTGGTCACGGCCTATCTGGGGCCGGACCGCGCCCCCTCGTACCGCCGGATGCCGGTGGCCACCAACCATCAGTGGGTCGTTGAGGCGTGGGACCCGCTCCTCGCAGCGAGCAGTGTTGAGCGCGAGTGGTGGCTCCTTCGGCTCTTGGACGATCCGGACGTGGATGCCGAGAGATTCTCCGACTGGTTCCTAGCACCGCCGCTCTTCAGCTACGCACACCCGGAAGGGGCCGGCACGGTGTTCACCGCTTCTTATGCGCCGTCCGCGGCCGAGGTCACGCACCGGTGGCAGGGGCAGAGCTGGGTGCAACACCTCCACGACTTCGAGGAAGGCGAACGCGAGATCGTGTACCAGGCGCCGGCGACGGTCGCCGTTTGAGGACCAACGTGAACGAGCCCCCGCTCTTGGCAGGGGCCCGCGCACGTCAGCAGTGCGAGCAGTTCAGTCGTCGTTGAGGTGTTCCTTGACCTTATCCACGCCCTCGTTGACCTTCTCCTTCACGGCCGCACCGGCCTGGTCGAGCTGACCCTCTCGCTTCAAGTCATCGTCGTTCGTCAGATCGCCCGCGGCCTCTTTGGCCCGGCCCTTCGCTTCGTCCATCTTGTCGCCCATGCGGTGACCTCCCCTTCTCTGGCGTCGGTATGGTGCTTGTGTCTCGTGGTTCCCGGTCTCGAGGCGACCTAAACGCTCCCTGTTCCAACTGCATCTGGAACCAGACCGTCGTTCCGTTTTCAGTGCCTGTTTCGATGCCCCAATCGTCCGCGAGCTGTTCGACCAACATGAGGCCCCAGCCGGAGGTACCTTCACCGTCGACCCCGATCTTCGTGAGCCGCGCGAATCCCGCACCGTGGTCGGCGATCTCTACGCGCAACTGCCCGTCGGTGATGTCGATCGCGAACGAGATTGGCTCACCGGCCTTGAGCCCGGCATGGCGAACGCAGTTCGTCACGAGTTCACTCACGAGCAGTTCTGCGTCGGTCGCGCGAGCCACTTCACTCGCATCCTGAAGCGACGTCACCAGCGCGCCTCTTGCAAGGGACGGCGCCTGAGACGTTGCAGGCAAGACCATCTGAAGTGTGTGCGTGGGAACTTCCATACGAGCGCTTCTTCCCGTAGGGACCGCCGCCCGGATCCCATCCGTCCGAACGGGCACGGCAGCCGCTGCGTCGTACTCCCCTAAGGCTTCCCCATGGCGGCTCGATCCCAAACAACCGCCGCGTTTCGTCGTGAACGTCTCCAGATGGGTTTGCATACGAAGCCGCTCGGGTAGGTCAACGACCGAGAACATCGACGGACCGGGAGGTAGGACATGGGCATCATCGGAACGATCTTGGTAGCCATCGTTGTGATCGCCGTTGTTGCGTGGATCCTGCGGCGCGCCTGAACGGCGCGCGCAGGACCACACCGCGGCACGTACACGGACGGCCCCCGGCTTTGCCGGGGCCGTCCCATGTTCCGGCGCGGTATCCCGAGAACGAGCTAGTGAGCCGCGGATGATGCCCCGCGCGGCGCAGCCGCCGGAGCGGACCCTGGACCGTTCGCCGGTGCAGCAGCCACCTCCGCCGGAACGCCGAATCGGAGGATGCGTCCGCCGAACGCGACGGTGCAGATGGCGAACCACGACCATCCGAGCGCGAGCCCGGCGATGACGTCGGAAAGCCAATGCACACCGAGGAAGATCCGGGAGCAGCCCACCGCGATGGCGATCCCGACCGCCGTTCCACCCAACATCGCGCGGACCTTCGCCGACTTCCCCCGTCCGATGACGAGAGCGAGAGCGGCGAACGTCGCGGCCGCGGCCGTCGTGTGGCCGCTCGGGAATGACGGACCCGAGAACCCGGCCAGAGGGTGGATATCCGGGCGGGCGCGGGCGACGGCAGCCTTGATCGCGTTCGAGATGAGCAGCTGACCGCCGACCACCGCCAGGATGTACAGCACCACGGAGGGCCCCTTCCAGCGCAGATACCCATAGATCGCGGCGATCACCGAGAGGACCACGATCGTGACGGTGGCGCCGAACTGGGTGAACACCTCAAGCACCTTCGTGGAGCCAGTCCCCGAGTGGGTGTCGGCCCAGTCGGCCACCTGCAGATCCCAGCCCACCAAGCCCGTGTGCTTGCGCACCATGTAGACGAGAACGCCGATCAGGGTCCCTGCGATGACGGTCGCGATGAAGGTCACCGTGAGGGCCAACCCGGTTGCCACACCCGGCTGCATCCGAGAACGGAGGAACCGCCTGATCCTCGGACTTCGTCGCAGCTCCTCACCGACCGTTCGCGTCGCGCTGATATCCGCCTGCGGCAGCCGGAGGAACACCAGGGTTGCGGCCAGACCTACCGCAACGGCGGCCCCCAGGGTTACCAGGACAACGACCACCGGCGAACTCCTTTCCTTTCAAGAAATATCGACGCGGCGGGTTTACCCGAGCACCCATCCAGGGAAACACGACGCACATGGGGCATCCGATCGCAAGTCACAGCCGTCCAGTATCCGCGCTGCGTACCGCCGACCGATATCAGGGGACGGCGCTCGACCCGGTTCGAGGGGGTGCCTCCGACCGTCTCGCTCGCGCGTACCGCCACCCCCTCACCGCCGCGATCACCGGCGGCGTCATGGGGTACATCGTGATGGCCGCCGTCTTGCTCGGCCTTGGGTACGTGCTCACCCACTACCTCGTCGGCGGCTCGGTTGGTGCGTGGGACGACAGCGTGAATCGCTGGTTCGTCGGGCGCCGCACCTCCGCGTTGAACAACCTGACCGCCATCGGGTCGGACCTCGGCGCCACGATGACGGTGGTCGGTGTCGGGGTCGCGGCTGCCATCGCACTCGCGGTCGGTCGCCGTTGGAGG
>JAXDJY010000177.1:0-10197 GCA_034667445.1 Actinomycetota bacterium
CGCGTGGTGATGAACGCCTTCTTCGCAGCCACCGCCGCCTCCGGCCGGTCGAACCAGAACCCGATCAAGAGGTAGGAGCAGAGGCCCACGCCCTCCCAGCCCAAGTAGAGGAGCAGGAGGTTCTGGCCCAGGACCAACATGAGCATGAAGAACACGAAGAGGTTGAGGTAGGAGAAGAACCGGCCGAACCGGGGATCTCCGTCCATGTAGCCGATCGCGTAGACGTGGATCAGGGTGCCGATCCCCGTCACCACCAAGATCATGATCGCGGAGATCTGGTCCAGTCGAAGGTCGGCGGCGACGTGGAGGTTCCCCACGCTGATCCAATCGAAGAGATGGCGAACGACCAGGCGCCCGTCCGCCGGTAGCGACACGAGGTCCTTCACGAGCACCGCGCTGAGGATGAACGCCACGGCCATCGCGCCGGACGCGAGGATCCCGGCGAACCGGCCGAGCCGCTTGCCGACGAACAGGTTCACGACGGCGCCCGCCAGCGGCAGCGCCGGGATCAGCCAGAGGTACCCGAACGCCGATGACGTCGAGGTCATCCGCGCAACTCCGACGCGTCATCGACGTCGACCGAGAGGCGGCGCCGGTAGACGGAGACGATGATCGCGAGTCCCACGACGACCTCGGCTGCGGCAACGATCATCGAGAAGAACGCGAGCACCTGGCCGCGCAGGTCGCCATGCATCCGGGCGAACGCGACCAGCGCGAGGTTGACCGCATTCAATTGGAGTTCGACCGACATGAAGATGACCAGCGCGTTCCGCCGGAGCAGCACGCCGGCCGTTCCCACCGAGAAGAGGATGCCGGACAGCACCAGGAAGAACGCGATGGGCGTCCTCACGGGGCCATCTCCTGCGCACCGGTCGCTCGCTCGGCGTTCAACGCCCGGGCTTCGGCCTCCGTGACGGCTCTCGCCTTCCGCTGGGCGAGGACCATCGCCGCGATCGCGGCCACGATGAGGAGGATCGAGGTGACCTCGAACGGGAAGAAGTAGGTGGTGAACAGCGGCTTGGCGAGCGTTTCGGCCGTGCCGCTCAGCGTGGACGGCGGCACGTGGCGGCCGAACCCGATCCCCGCTCGCACGGCAAGCCCGATCTCGAGCGCGGCGCCGGCCGCCAGCGCCAGCCCCATGATCCGCTGGCCGCGGAGCCGTTCCCGCAGATCCTCGTGCCGGTCGACCCCGAGCAACATGATGACGAACAGGAACAGCACCATGATCGCGCCCGCGTACACGATGATCTGCACCGCGAACAGGAACGGCGCATCCAGCAGGAGATACATCACCGCGAGGCACATGAAGTTGACGATGAGGAAGAGCGCGGCGTGGACGGCGTTCCGCATGAACAGCATCCCGACGGCCGACGCGACCGCAACCGGTCCGAACACCCAGAAGACGACGTTGTCGAGCGGCACTAGCCCTCCCGGTCCACGGGGTCGGTCCCGAGCTCCGGCGGCGGTTCGAGCAGCCGCTCCTTGGTCCAGATGGCGTCCTCCCTGCCGGTGAACGCCATCTCGTAGTAGCTGGTGAGCGTGAGAGCGCGGGTGGGGCACGCTTCCACGCAGAGGCCGCACATGATGCAGCGCAAGTAGTTCACCTGGTAGTCCTTCGCGTAGCGCTCCCCCGGGCTCACCGGGTCCTCGGGGTCGTTGTCCGCCCCCTCCACCCAGATGGCGTCCGCCGGACACGCGAACGCGCAGAGTTCGCAGCCGATGCATTTCTCCAGGCCGTTCTCATGACGGTTCAGCAGGTGGCGCCCGATATGCGACCGCTCAGGGGACGGGACGATGACGTCCGGGTATCGCTCGGTGTTGTCCTTGCGGAACGTCTGCTTGAACACCGTGGCCATGCCCTTGGCGATGGCCCAGGCGGAGGCGCCCATGCCTTGAGGCATCGGCTTCTCCTGGGCGGGCGGCGTCGGGTCCGCCTCCTCGCGCGGCTCTTCCGTCACGATGACACCTCCTGCGTCGACTTCTGCATCACGGGGATGATGAGCGAGGCGACCAGCCCGACCCCCAGGATCACCGAGCCGGCGATGAATGTTCCTCGGGTTCGCCCGTACCGGTCGGGGAACACGATGATGGCGCCGGTCGCGAGCACCCAGAACAATCCGAACGGGATCAGGACCTTCCACCCGAAGTTCATCAAGCGGTCATAGCGCATGCGGGGCAGCGTTCCCCGGACCAGGATGAGGACGTAGATGATCGCGGTGAGTTTGAACAGGAACCACAGGAGCGGCCACAGCCACAGCGCCCATCCGGGATGCGGCCCGCGCCAGCCACCCAGGAACAGCGTCACGGCGATCGCTGAAATCGTCACCGTGTTCACGTACTCCCCCAGGTAGAACATCGCGAACTTGATCCCCGAGTACTCCGTGTGGAAGCCGGCAACCAGTTCGGTCTCGGCCTCGGCGAGGTCGAACGGCGGACGGTTGACCTCAGCCAGCGCGCAGATCATGAAGACGATGAAGGCAGGGAACTGCGGCACGATGTTCCACACGTGGGTGGCCTGGTACGCCACGATCCCCGACATGCGGAGCGTGCCCGTGTACATGAGGACGGCGACCAGCGACAACCCCATGCCCACCTCGTAGCTGATCATCTGTGCGGTCGAACGGATCGAGCCGAGCAACGGGTAGTTCGAACCGCTCGCCCACCCAGCGAGCACGACGCCGTAGACCCCGACCGAGGTCATGGCCAAGATCCACAGCAACCCGATGTTGAGGTCGGCGAGCTGGAACGGGATCACCCGGTGGAACAACGTGACGTGCGTGCCGAACGGGATAACCGCGAAGGCGAGGAACGCGGGGAACATCGCGAGGATGGGCGCGATCTCATAGACCAAGCGGTCGGCGTTCGTCGGGGTGATGCCCTCCTTGAAGAAGAGCTTGATCCCGTCCGCGAGCGTGATGAGGATCCCTCGCGGGCCGGCGCGCAGCGGGCCGGCGCGTGTCTGCATGTCGGCGATGACCTTGCGCTCCATCCAGATGTAGAGCAGCACCGCGATGAGCAGTGCGAAGAACACGATGATCACGCGGACCGCCAGGATGATCCAGCCCACCCAGTTCACGCCGACTCACTTTCGGCCAGGGCGAGCTCGGCCGCGGGGGCGGCCGCCTCGGCGGACGTCACCGTGGCGGCGATCGACCACGTTCCCTGCAACAGCGTATTCGCAGCGAAGCCGGGCTGGTTGAACGGCACGAATACCGAACCGGGGGCGATGCCGTCGCTGATGCGCGCGGGAAGTTCGGCTTCACCGGCGGCCGTGCGAACGGTGACGCGGGCCCCTTCCGTGATCCCGCGCGGTGCCGCGTCGTCGGGGTGTAGCTCGAGGAACGGATCGGTGCCCAGCGCCGCCTGGAGTTCGTCGGAGCGCTCCGAGAGACGACCGTCGTCGATGAGGAGCGGGTACGTGACGAGGGCGAGCTCGCCGTCGGCGAGTTCGAGAGCGGCGACGTCGGGCAGGGCGGTACCCCGCCATATCGGTTCCCGGGGGGCGGTGAGTGGCGCCATGTCGGCGTGGAGTTCATCCAAGGTGTCGAACCCTAGGTCACCGCCCATCGCCGTCGCGACGATCGCGAACATCTCCCAGTCGGGCCGCGAGAGCCCCTCGCCGCCGCGGACGGGGCGGATCCGCTGCGACCGGCCCTCCCAGCTCGTGACGTGGCCGTCCTTTTCGACGAACGCGCTCGCCGGAAGGAATGCATCGGCGTAGGGCCCGAGGGAGCCGACCTCCAACGACTGCACAACGCGGACCTGCACGTTGGCCAACGCACGCCGGACGAGAGTCGCGTCCGGGTAGTCGCGGAGCGGGTCGACGCCGATAAGGAACAGCACGTCGATCTCACGGTTCGCCGCGGCTTCGAGGATGCCTCGCCAGTCCCGGCCTTGTTCGGCGGCTCCGCCGGTGAGTGGCCCCCAGGCGGCTTCTACCTGCGCGCGCTCCTCGGCGTCGGTGACAAGACGTCCGCCCGGCAGTATCCCCGGATGCACACCGGCCACGAGCGCGCCGCGATCGTTGGCGCGGCGGGTCACCCCGGCCCATCGCGCGCCGACCCGACCCGCGAGCAGGGCTGCGCTCCACGCGCCCGCCCCATCTCTGTCCTGCAAACGAGGCCCAACCAGGAGGAGGCCCTCGCCGCGGGCCTCACTGAGCGCGGCGTACGCTTCGGAGAGTTGCGAGCCCTCCTGGTCCGCCAACGTGAACGCCTCGCCCTCGGCGCCTGCCCGGACGAGGATGTGCGCAGCGACGTCGTGCAGGCGCGTGACGCGAGGTCCCACGACGAAGATCTTCGCCCCGCGCCTCGCGGCCTTACGGAGACGGAGGTGCAGGATCGGCACCTCCTGCTCCGCGTCGAGCCCGGCGACCACGATCACCTTGGCGCGTTCCACCTCCGCGTACGTGGCCGTGGACCAGCCCGCCGCGACATCCGCATCGGCGAACCCGAACCCGCCGTCGCGGCGATGGTCCAGGTCGTTGGTGTGCATGACCGTCCGGGCGAGCTTGGAGAGTGCGTAGTAGTCCTCGTCCATGAGTCGGCCGCCGGTGAGGAAGGCGACGCGCTTGCCCGTGCACCACTCGGCGATCTTCCCGGTGACCTCGCCGAAGGACGCCGGCTCGAGCCCGCGGTCGCGGATAAGCGGCGTCGTGATTCGATCGGGGGAATCCGGGAACCGGAACGCGTAGCGCCCCTTGTCGCAGGCCCACGTGTCGTTCACGTCCAGGTTGTCGCGCGCAAGCTGGCGAACCACCTCGCCGCGGCGCAGATCCACCTTGAGGTTGCACCCCGCGCTGCAATGCGGGCACACGCTGTCGGCGGTCGAGAGGTCGAAGGGCCGGGCGACGAACCGGTAGGGCGTTGAGGTGAGCGCGCCGACCGGACAGATCTGCACGGTGTTCCCGCTGAACGGCGAACGGAAGTCCTCGCCCGCGGCGATCGCCACACGCTCGCCGGCGCCGCGCGCATAGAGCTCCAGGAACCGGTCGCCGCTGATCTCGTCGCAGAAGCGGGTACACCGCGCGCAGAGCACACACCGCTCACGATCCAGGCTCTCCAGCGGTGAGAGCGGCAACGGCTTCGGCCAGACGCGTTTCGCCTCGGTGAAGCGGCTCTCCCCGGGCCCGAACGCGAGCGCCTGATCCTGCAGCGGGCACTCGCCGCCCCGGTCACAGATGGGGCAGTCCAGCGGGTGGTTGAGCAAGAGGAATTCCAGGTTCGCGACCTGTGCCTCGTGCACCACGTCGTCCGTGTTCTGCGTCCGAACGATCATGCCCGGAGCGACCGTGGATGTGCACGACGTTGCGAGCTTGGGCTGGCCCTCGATCTGTACGTAGCACTGGCGGCACGCGCCGGCAGGCTCGAGCATCGGGTGATCGCAGAACCGCGGGATCTCGATGCCGAGCTGCTCGGCCGCGCGGATGATGAGGGTGCCCTTGGGGACCGTCACCTCTTTGCCGTCGATGGTGAGGGTGACCATGTCGCTGCTCACGCCCCCACCTCCGCCGGCACGGCGTGATCTGCCGGTGCACCGGTGAGCGGGCAGTAGCCCAGGCGGATGTGCTCCTGGTACTCATCGGCGAAATGCTTGAGGCTCGAGTTGATGACCGATGCCGCGCCGTCGGCGAGCGCGCAGAACGCGCGGAAGAGGATGTTCTTCCCCATGTCCTGCATGAGCACGAGGTCCTGGTCTCGCCCGTATCCCGTCTCGAGCCGCGTCAGGACCCGAGTCGCCCACCAGCTGCCTTCGCGGCACGGGGTGCACTTGCCGCACGATTCGTGCGCGTAGAACTCGATCATCCGTCGCGACGCCTCGACCACGCAGTCAGTCTGATCCAGCACCATGATCGCGCCGGTGCCCAGCAGCGAGCCGGCGGCCGCCACCGATTCGTAATCGAGCGCAACGTCCAGATCGGTGCCGGTGAGGAGCGGCGTCGATGAACCCCCGGGCGTCCACGCCTTCACGGTCCCGCCGCCGAGGACGCCACCCGCGTACTCCTCCAGGAGCGTCCGGAAGCTGGTCCCCATCGGCAACTCGAAGTTCCCGGGGCGCTCGACCTTGCCGCTCACCGTGAACATCTTCGTACCGGGTGATTTCTCCGTGCCCATCTCGCGGAACCAGTCGGCGCCGTTGGTCACGATGTCGGGGACGTTCATGATGGTCTCGACGTTGTTGATGACCGTCGGGCTCGCGTAGAGCCCTTCCACCGCAGGGAACGGCGGACGCAGACGCGGCTGTCCGCGCAAGCCTTCCAACGAGTTCAGCAGCGCCGTCTCCTCACCACAGATGTAGGCGCCCGCGCCTCGGTGCACCACGATGTCCAGGTCGTAGTCGCTGCCGGCGATCTTCGTACCGAGGTAGCCCCCGGCGTAGGCCTCCCGGACGGCTCGCTCCAAGACCGTTGCCTGCCAGAGGTACTCGCCACGCACATAGATGAACGCGGTGTGACAGTTGATGGCGCGCGCGGCGATCGCCGTTCCCTCGATCAAGCGGTGGGGGTCGCGTTCGCCGAGCTCGCGGTTGTTGGCGGTCCCCGGCTCGGATTCGTCGTAGTTGACGGTCACGTACGTGGGCTTCCCGGTGTCCTGCGGCACGAACGACCACTTCATCCCGGTGGGGAACCCGGCGCCGCCACGGCCGCGCAATCCGCTCGCCTTGACCACGTCGATGAGCTCGGCGGTCTCCATCCCGAGCGCCTTCTTCAGGCCGGCGTAGCCGCCCTTGGCGACGTAGCCTTCGAGCGCCACCACGCTGGGGTCGCCCCAGTCCCGGGTCAGACGAGGCTCGAAGCTCACTGCGCGGCCTCGGCGGGGTCGTCGTCGAATCCGGCAAGGATCCGCGAGGCGTGGCGGAAGCTCTGCATCGCGGGACCGCGGGCGGGCTCCGGCACGGAGCCGGCGCGCAGCACCGAGATCAACTCCCGCATGCGTTCGGGGGAGACGTTGTCGTGATTGGCGAAGTTGATCTGCACCGCCGGCGCGAAGTCGCAGACACCCAGACATTCCTCTTCGTGCAGCGTGAGGAGACCGTCGTCCGACACCTCCTGGCCGTGCGGCATGCCGGCGGCGCGATGGGCTTCCTCGTAGACGTCCTTCGCCCCGCGGAGCGCGCACGCCAGGTTGGTGCATACGTTCACGACGTGCGTGCCGGTCGGACGCAGCCGGTACATCGAGTAGAACGTCGCGACGGCCTCGACCTCGGCGGTGGTGATGCCGAGCAGCCCCCCGATCTCGACCAGGGCCTCGGGTGTCACTTGGCCGTCCACCGCCTGCGCCAGGTAAAGCAGTGGCATGAGCGCCGACCGTTCGCCGCCGGTCGGATAGCGCGCGATGACCGCGCGCGCGTCCTCCAACATGCTCCCCTGGAATATCGTCATCACCGGTCCACCCCGCCCATCACCGGATCGATGGACGCGATCGAGGCGATGGCATCGGCGATGAGGTACCCCTCGACCATCACCGGCAGCGCCTGCAGATTGACGAACGACGGATCGCGGATCTTCACGCGGTAGGGGCGGTTCTCGCCGCTCGAGACCACGTAGAAGCCGAGTTCGCCGCGGGGGGATTCAACGGCGGTGTAGACCTCGCCGGCCGGCACGGCCACGCCCTGTGTGGCGAGCTTGAAGTGATGGATCAATGCCTCCATCGACTCTTCCATGATGTGGCGCAGGTATTCCGGATCGTTCCCGATGCCGTCGGGACCGACCGACAACTTGCCTGGAAGCGCGATCTTCGGGTCGTCCACCATCACCGGGCCCGGTTCGGCCAGCCGCTCTACACACTGCGCGGCGATCTTCAGCGACTCGCGCATCTCGGCCATCCGGATCTCATATCGTGCGAACGCGTCGGAATCGGTTCTGGTGATCACGTCGAAGTCGTAGGTCTCGTACCCGCTGTAGGGCGAGTCCTTCCGGAGATCGGCGGGGTTGCCGGTCGCCCGCAGGAGCGGGCCGGTGACGCCGAGCGCGAGCGCGTCGGTCCCGGTGAGCACCGCGACACCCTTGTTCCGCTCGAGCCAGATGGGGTTCTTGTTCAGGAGGGTCTCGTACTCGTCGATCCGCTTGGGCATCATGCGGAGGAAGCTCCGGATCTTCGCCTCGCCCCCATCGGGCAGGTCCATGACCACGCCACCGATACGGATGTAGGCGTGGTTCATCCGCAGCCCGGTGACCGCTTCGAAGATGTCCATGATGACCTCGCGCTCGCGGAGTCCGTACAACATGATGCTCACCGCGCCGAGCTCCAGCCCGCTGGTGGCCAGCCACACCAGGTGCGAACTGATCCGGTTGAGTTCGCCGAGCAGGACGCGGAGTATTTGCGCCCGCGGCGGCACGTCGACGCCGAGGAGCCGTTCGACCGCCATGCAGTAGGCGAGTTCGTTGTGGAACGGGCTGAGGTAGTCCGCCCGTGTGACGAACGTAACTCCCTGCTGCCACGTGCGGTACTCGGTGTTCTTCTCGATCCCGGTGTGGAGGTAACCGATGATCGGCTTGCAGTTCACGATGGTTTCGCCGTCGAGCTCCAGGAGCAGCCGGAGCACCCCGTGGGTGGACGGGTGCTGGGGGCCCATGTTGATGATCATGGTTTCCTGACGGATCTCGCCGGAGGTATCGCGGATGATCGGGTCGGTCTCCATCACGACGTCCTCGTGTCGACCGGCGGGATGAACGCACCGTGGTACTGCGTGTTGACGCCGCCGAGCGGTTCATCCTTGCGGAGGGGATGGCCGTCCCAATCGTCGGGCAGCAGGATCCTGGTGAGATCGGGATGTCCGTCGAAGATCACCCCATAGAGATCGAACGTCTCGCGCTCAAGCCAGTTCGCCGTCGGGAACAGCCCGGTCACCGTCGAGACGTGCGGATCAGAGTCGGAGAGCCCGGTCTTCAGCCGTATGCGGCGGACGGGACCACCCATGGTTCGAAGTTCGTACGTGATCCAGAAACGGGGGTCGTTGCCGGGCCAATCGGT
Source organism: Actinomycetota bacterium (assembly GCA_034667445.1). GTDB lineage: Bacteria > Actinomycetota > UBA4738 > UBA4738 > HRBIN12 > JANXVR01. The sequence continues at coordinate 8,973 of JAXDJY010000177.1, forward strand.
CGCGGTCACGCAGGCCAGGAACGTGAACCCCTCGTGGTCGCGCACCCACGCCAAGGCATCGAGGAGTTCCTCGCGTCCGACGGTCACGGTGATCTCGCCCCGCGCCTCGACCACATCGGCGAACCGGGCGGTGACCGACGGCGGAACGCTCACCTGAACGGCTCCTGCGTCCTGACCTTCTCCTGCAGCTTCAAGATGCCGTGCATGAGCATCTCGGGCTTGGGCGGGCAGCCCGGGACGTAGACATCCACCGGGACGATGCTGTCGACTCCCTGGACGATCGCGTAGTTGGTGAACATGCCACCGGCGCTCGCGCACACGCCCATCGAGATGACCCAGCGAGGTTCGGGCATCTGGTCATAGATGCGGCGCAGGACCGGCGCCATCTTCTGCGAAACACGGCCGGACACGATCATGAGGTCGGCCTGGCGGGGTGAGGCTCGGAAGAGCTCCATCCCCCACCGGCTGAGGTCGTACTGCCCTCCGCCGGCGGCCATCATCTCGATGGCGCAGCACGCCAGGCCGAACGTCGCCGGCCACATCGATTGCTTGCGGGCCCACCCCACGGCGCGATCCAGGGAGGTGGTCAGCACTCCCCGCTTGACCTCTTCCTCGATCTCCTCGTCGCTCTGGCCGAGTTTCGCCCCTTCGACCCGCTCAACCGGCATCGGCCACCTCCACGACGAGCGGTTCGGGGGCGGGCTCGCGGAGCACGTCGTCGATGGGCGTGACGGCGCTGTGTGCCCAGTCGAACCCGCCTTTACGCCAGATGTAGGCATAGGCCACGAACACGAGCCCGATGAAGACCGCCATCTCAACCAATCCGAAGAGACCGAGCTTGCGGAACGTCACCGCCCACGGGAACAGGAAGATCGTCTCGATGTCGAAGATGATGAACAACATCGCGACGACGTAGAACTTCACGCTGAAGCGCTCGCCGCGCGGAAGCCGAACGGGGTCGTTACCGCAGTCGTAGGCCGAGAGCTTGACCGGGTTCGGATGCCGCGGCCGCAGGAGCGAAGACACGAAGAGCGACGCCACGCCGAACACGAAGGCGAGCCCGCCCAGGATGACGATCGGCAGATAGTCGCTCAGCACCGGCCGGCTCCCCTCATCGCAGGCTCGCCAATCGCTGGAGCAGGAAAAAGAGCTTGTCTTGCATGTCGCCATCCTTGCCGTCGGTGAGGTTCGCCATCACACGCATCGCGAACGGCATGATCCGTTT
>JAXDJY010000178.1:0-3709 GCA_034667445.1 Actinomycetota bacterium
TCACCAATATCGAGCTGGACCATGTGGATTTCTATCCGGGTGGCCAGGATGAGATCGACGCCGCCTTCGCGTCGTTCATGCAGCGGGCCGGTGCGGTGCTGGGCTGTGGCGACGACGCCGGCGTTCGGCGCGCCGCGGACCTGACGGGGGTCCCCCTTCTCACCTATGGGCTCGAGCCGGAGAATCACGTTCGTGTACGGGTGGATCGAGAAGGGCCGGATGGGGCGGAAGGCACGGTTGAGCTGAACGACGGGGCGCAGGTGACCCTGGAACTGCAGGTGGACGGCCGCCACAACCTGCTGAACGCGACGGCCGCCCTGCTCGCCGCGCGCGCGGCCGGCGTCGCTCCGGAAGATGCTGCCGCGGCACTCTCCACGTTCACCGGTGTGCACCGGCGTTTCGAGCTTCGGGGACGGGCCAGGGGGGCCGAGTTCTTCGACGACTACGGACACAATCCGACGGAGATGGCCGTGGCGCTTCGAACCGCGAGGGGGCGGTCCCCCGAACGGCTGCTCGCGGTTGTTCAGCCGCATCGCTACTCGCGGGTCCAGGCACTCTGGCAGGAGCTCGGCGCGAGCCTCGCCGAGGCAGATCTCATCCTGGTTACCGACATCTACGCGGCCGACCAGGCCCCCATCCCCGGTGTCACCGGAGAGTTGGTCGCTGAGGCGGCCCGAGCCGCCGCGCCGGGTACCCCGGTGCTGTATCTGCCGCATCGTGACGACGTCCTCGATCACCTGGAGCGTGAGGTTCGGGCTGGGGATCTGGTCCTCACGATGGGGTGTGGCGATGTGTGGATGCTCGGCGACGCAGCATTGGCCCGGATCGAGGAACACGACGCGTGAGCGGCCCTCTCGACCGCGCCGCGATCATCCTCGAGTCGAAGGTGCCCGGACGCGTGAAGCGGAACCTCCCCCTCGCGCCGCTGACGACGTTCAGGCTTGGGGGACCCGCCTCCATCTATATGGAGCCGGAGGCCGACGCCGATCTCGTGGCCGCCGCCGCCGCCGTGTCCGAAACCGGGATCCCCTACCTCGTCATCGGGAAGGGATCGAACCTTCTGGTTGCAGACGATGGCTTCCCCGGGCTGGTGCTGCGCCTGGGGCGGGGGTTCCGTTGGGCAGCCCGCGACGGAGACCTTCTCAGCGCGGGCGGGTCCATGCCGCTGCCGGCGCTTGCGGGGGTAGCGCTTCGTCACGGCCTCTCCGGTCTCGAGTTCGGGGTGGCGATCCCCGCCACCGTGGGTGGGGCGGTGGCCATGAACGCCGGCGCGCATTCCGGGGAGATGGCGGCCGTGGTCGACCACGTCTCGATCTTTCGGATGACCTCGGGGTCGTTCGCCACGTTGGGGTTGGAGGAACTTGGGTTCTCCTACCGGCGGTCGGATATTCCCTCCGATGGCGTCGTCACCCGGGCATCGCTGCGCATGCGTCCGGGCGACGAGCCCGCCATCCGTTCGGAGATGGACGCGGCGAAGGACTGGCGCCGGAGAACCCAGCCGTTGGCCGAACCCAACTGCGGGAGCGTGTTCACCAACCCGCCCGAGGACCATGCGGCCAGGCTCATCGATGCGGCCGGGGGAAAGGACCTCAGGGTCGGGGGAGCCTCGGTCAGCCGCAAGCACGCCAACTTCATCATCGCGAACCCCGGCGCAACGGCCGCCGACGTGCGGGCGCTCATCGCACGGATCCAGGAAGTAGTGGAGGCCGCCTCCGGCGTCCGGCTCGCTACCGAGGTCCGGTTCGTGGGCGGTGGGTTCCCTGACGGTTGAGTCCGGTCTCAGGTCAGGCTTGACAAGCCACTGGAGGGCCGCGGGCCGGGTGCAACGCCTGGTCCTCATCGCGGTGGTGGTGGCCGCACTCGCCGGCGGGGGGGTCGGTGTCACGCACACCGCGATCTTCGCGGCCCGAACCATCACGGTGAAAGGTGAATCCCATCTCTCGGAGCCGGCCGTGCTGAAACTCGCCGGCGTCCACTCCGGCACCAACGTCTTTTACCTCGATGCGGACGCCGTTCGAGCACGCCTGATCGCCGATCCGTGGGTAGCCGATGCGACCGTGGTTCGGAGACTTCCGTCAACGGTGCTGATCACGATCGATGAGGTGCGGCCGGTGGGGATCACCGCCAGCGCGCAGGACCCCCTGCTCCTGGCACAGGACGGTACCGTCCTCGGCCCGGCGCCGGCGGGCACGCGGCTGCCGGCGGTGGGAACGGCGGGGGAGACACGGGCGAGCGGTGCTACGAGGGCACTCGGAGCGATGCCGACCGCGCTCCTGGTGCGCGTGCGATCGGTAACCGTAGCGGTGGATGGACGCATAACCCTCACCCTCAGAGACGGCGTGATCGTGACCTATGGTGACGCCACCGAGGCCGACCGCAAAGCGCAGGCGCTCCGGGCCGTCATCACTTGGGCCCGCAACCAGCCGATCGGCGTGATCTCGATCGATGTGTCCTCGCCCGCGGTCCCGACAGCTCGGCTCCGTGGTGCTACGGCGGCCACCGCAGTCGCGCCGCCGACGCCGTCGGGTTCACCCGTCTCCCCGTCTTCGACGCGGTCACCGTAACGTCGACGGAAACTGCTATCCGCATCTTCATCCAGTTGAACCGGATGCTTGACGTACCAGCGGGTTCTTAGTAGTGTCGCTACTTCTACGTTAGGTAGATATAACAATAACCTTGTAGTTGACAGTTATGGTTGCAGCACGGCAGCATGGTTCCCCAGCTAGCCGGACCGGGGTCCGGGAATTCGGAGGCTCTCCAATGATCGATGCTCCCCAGAACTATCTCGCGGTGATCAAAGTCATCGGGATCGGTGGCGGCGGCGTGAACGCGGTGAACCGGATGATCGAGGCAGGCCTCCGGGGCGTCGAGTTCATCGCGGTCAATACCGACGCCCAAACCCTTCTCATGTCCGACGCCGAGGTGAAGCTCGATATCGGCAGGGAGACGACTCGGGGCCTGGGGGCTGGGTCTGATCCCGACGTCGGGCAAACGGCGGCGCACGAGCATAGGGAAGAGATCGAGGAGATCCTCAAGGGGGCCGACATGGTCTTCATCACGGCCGGTGAAGGTGGTGGCACCGGTACCGGTGGCGCCCCCGTCGTCGCCGAGATCGCGAAGGAACTCGGTGCTCTTACCATCGGTGTCGTCACCCGACCGTTCGGCTTCGAAGGGCGCAAGCGCGCTACGCAGGCGGACGTGGGCATCACCGAGCTCAAGAAGGCGGTCGACACGCTGATCGTCGTGCCGAATGATCGCTTGCTGCAGGTGTCCGATCCCAGCACCCCGATGGTCGACGCCTTCCGGATGGCCGACCAGGTCCTGTTCCAAGGCGTGGACGGCATCACCTCGCTCATCACGACACCGGGGCTCATCAACCTGGACTTCGCGGATGTGAAGTCGGTGATGACCGGCGCGGGATCCGCTCTCATGGGGATCGGGATCGGATCGGGACCGGATCGGGCGGCCGACGCGGCCAAGGCTGCCATCAGTTCCCCGCTCCTCGAGTCTTCGATCGACGGGGCCAAGGGTGTGCTGCTCTCCATCGCCGGCCCGACCGACCTGTCCCTGCACGAGGTCAACCAGGCGGCCGACGCCATCACCCGGGTCGCCCACCCCGATGCGAACATCATCTTCGGCGCAGTGGTTGATGATGCCCTGGGCGAAGAGGTTCGCGTGACGGTCGTCGCCGCTGGGTTCGACAAGAGTT
>JAXDJY010000179.1:0-4777 GCA_034667445.1 Actinomycetota bacterium
AAAGGGCGGTCAGTACGAGCCCTGCGACCCCAAGCACGGCGGTTGCCGTCCATAGCGCAGCGGCGAGCCTGTCGCTCCGTTCGGCCGTGCCTGTTATAGCGCCATTCACCCCCCGGCGGGCTCGGCGCGGAGGGCGAGCATCGTCCACGTCGCGCCGGCCGCGTCGCCGCCGGCGAAGAGCAAGAGGGCGGGCTGCGCACCGGCGAAGATCACGATCAGCAGGAGCCATACCGGTGTCGCGAACCGGACCAGCACGCTCGCTGCGATCACCGGCCTGAGCTCCAGCCGCGCCGCGAGCACGTAGTAGAAACCGATGTTGGCCGCGAGCACACCGGCCACTCGGAGCCATGGCTCCGTCGTCTGGTGCACGTGAAGCAGACGAGCCACGAAGTTCGGGGCGATCGCGAGCGTCGGCCCGAGCACCAGCACGTACACCCCGAACACGAACAAGCTTCTCGCCGAGCGGCTCATCAGGCCCTGATGCTACGGTTCGACGCGTGAGCAGTCCATCGCTTCGCGAAGGAAGGGTGGAGGTCGATCGGGTCGGCGCGCCGGTCATCGAGGCAGGCCCGGCGGGGGAGCGCCAGGCCGTCGTCTTCGTCCACGGGAATCCGGGGTCGCGCCTGGATTGGGAGGACCTGGTCGGACGATGCGGTGATGTCGGTATCCGTGCTGTCGCCTTCGACCTCCCCGGGTTCGCGCAGGCGGACAAGCCAGGTGACTTCCCCTGCACCGTGCCGGCCTACGCCTCCTTCATCGAGGGGGCGAGGCGCCAGTTGGGGATCGACACGGTCCATCTGGTGCTCCACGACTTCGGGGGTCCGTTCGGTCTGGCGTGGGCGGCAACCGCACCCGACGCGTTCGCGAGCGTCGTGATCGTGAATGCACCACCGGTCTCCGGGTATCGGTGGTATCCGCTCGCACATGTGTGGCGAACACCCGTCGCCGGGGAACTCCTGCACCTGACGCTTGTTCGACCGACGTTCGACGCCATCACCAGACGGGGGCATCCGCGAGGATTGCCGCAGGCGTTCCTGGACCGGATGTGGCACGACTACGACCGCGGAACGCAACGCACGGTGCTCAAGCTCTACCGGACGACGGATGCCGCGCGGATGGTCCCGGCGCCCCCGGAGGTGTTCCGCGCACTCGGCCGTCCTGCGCGCGTGGTGTGGGGGATGCACGACGTGTACATCCCGACGCGGTTCGCCGAGCGCCACCGGGAGGCCTTCCCGAACGCCGAGTTCATCTCCCTGCCCGATTCCGGTCATTTCGCGCTCGCCGACGACCCCGAGTCGGTCGCCCGCGCGGTGATCCCCTTCCTGCAGCGGGTGACGGCGTCGTGAGCGCGGCGAGTGGGGTGGTGGACCGGTTGTTCGAACCCCTCACCATCAATGGCGTCACGTTCCCGAATCGGCTGGTCCGATCGTCGATCGGCGGGCGGTTGGCGTTCTACGACGGTCGGGTGAACCCGGCCTGGGGACATTTCGAACGTCGGTTCGCCGAAGGCGGCGTCGGCGCGATCGTCTCGGCGACGATCACGGTGGATGACCGGCGCTGGTCTCCCATCGAATATCCGAAGATCTCCGACGACCGGTTCATCGGCCCCATCGCCGAGGGCGTCGCGGCGGTGAAGGCGCTGGGGGTCCGCTACATCATGCAGATCGGTGACCCTGGCTATCACACGCAGGCCAGCTTGCTCCCCGAGGCTTCAGATGGTCTCTCGGCGTCCGACGGGTTCGACCTCTTGTTCGGCTACCGGTCGCTCCGGCGCGAACTCACCACCACGGAGATCGCCGGGATCGTGGAGAACTTCGCGAACGCCGCGGTTCGGGTGCGCGAGGCCGGGTGCGACGGGTTGGAGGTTACGGCCTCGAAGGGATACCTCATCCACCAGTTCCTCAACCCCGCGACGAACCTCCGGAACGACGCGTACGGAGGATCCGTCACTCGGCGGTTCCGGTTCCTGGAGGAGGTGGTAACCGCGATCCGCCGGGCGGTGGGACCCGACTTCCTGTTCGGCGTCCGGATGTCGGCTCGCGACTTCAACTACCTGCCGTTGAATATCCGCTGGCCGGCGGCGAGGCCACTGCGGCAGTGGTGGTTCGGGAATGATATCCCACAGACACTCCTCTATGGGAAGCGGCTCCGCGAACTCGGCGTGGACTACCTCCACATCTCCAACGGCTTCGGGTTCATCAATCCGAAGGAGAATCCGGGCGCCTTCCCGCTGGAGGAACTACGGATGTTCTTCAATTCGGTTCGGCATCTATCGGTGAAAGCCCGTGTGCGCTCCGGCTTGCTGAACACGATCCCCTTGGCGCTCCTTCGCCGAGTGGCGGCAGTGGGGTGGCAGGTAGAGCCCGGCGCGAACCTCGACGACGCTGCGACGTTCCGGCGCGAGGTAGGGCTGCCGGTGATCGCGAACGGCGGGTTCCAACTGCGGTCGCTCATCGAGCAGGCCTTGGGGTCGGTGGACCTGGTCTCGATCGCTCGTCCGCTGCTCGCGAACCCCGATCTCCCGAACCGCTTCCGCGACGGGTCCGAGGCGCCGGAGCGGCCGTGCACGTTCTGCAATAGATGCACGCTCCGGACCACCGTGGCGCCGCTGGGCTGCTACGACCAGTCCCGGTTCGACTCGCAGGAGGAGATGGAGGCCCAGATCCGCGCATGGTCCTCACCGGACTGAGCGGACCCTATCCCCTGATGTCAGGACGGGTTGCCCCCTGTATCAGAGAAGACGCCGGGTCACGAGCTCCTCAGGTCGAGCTACCCCTCGATGTAGATGGCGATCGGTTGTATCGCTCCGTGCCGCTCGATGGCTGCGGCCAGCTCGGGCGACGGAGAGGCCATCTCCGCCGTCATGGCCGCGACGTCCTGGATGTCGGCCGTTACGACCACGGTCTTACTTCCATCCGCCGCCACGAGGTCGGTCACGTTCGATCCCCCCATGGCGCCGATGGCGTCGGCGCGCTCTTGCTTAAACGTCAGCCAACTCTCCACGTCGCCCACCGCGTGGGCGAAGACAACCTTCGGCATGCCGATCCCCTTTCATCTGGGTCCCTGAATAAGGATAGGACTCGCCAGGGCGGGACCCCCTCGACGCCCCGGCTCGGCTACGGGGGCCGCGAGCGCTACCCTCCATGCACTATGGAAGATCAGGATGGATCCCTAGAACGCGGAACCGGCTCCGGTGGGGGTGCGCTCGCGTCGGTCTTGGAGCCGTTTTCCGCGATGGCCCTGCACGTCCATCGGGCGCCCGGAGCCGTCGTTGGACGCGTGGCCGAACAAGACGCGATCCGCCAGGAGCTCGGTTCTGCGGCGACGGGAAGGTTCGCGGGGCTCACCCTGGAGGGTGAACCTGGGATCGGGAAGACACGCCTGCTGCTCGCTGCCGGCGAGATGGCATCTGCGGCGGGATTCACGACGATCGCCGTCACGGCGGACGAGGAACTCCGAGGTCCCTTCCTGATCGCACGTTCCATCCTGGGGTCTCGAGAGGCGGTGCAGGCGGCGGCGGAGCGGCCCGGAACCTCGGACGTGCTCGCCGCCAGTCTCCACTCGATGTCCGGACAGGACGATCCGGGCCTCGCGACCCTGCCCGCCGATCGCCGGCTCCTTCGAACGTTCGACCTCGGCGCGGTCGCGTTCCGGGCCCTCGCCAGCGAAACCCCGCTCGCGGTGCTGATCGACGACCTCCAATGGTCAGATGACGACAGCCTTCGCCTGCTTCGATACGTCGTGCGCTCGGATGCCACAAGTCCGATCTTCCTCATGCTGGCGATCCGGCCCGAAGAGTTCGCGCAGGTGACCGAAGCCGTGAACCTGATCGCCGACATGGACCGGATGGGCTTCCTCCGCCGAATGAAGGTCGAACGCTTGAACCAGTCGGGAACCCGGGATCTGCTCGCCGCCGTCCTGGGCGGTGCGGTCGACGCGGGCGGAGCGGCGGTCATGCACGCGCAAGCAGAGGGTGTGCCGTTCATCCTCGAAGAGATGGCGCGCGCCTACCGCGACGGCGGGATGATCCAGGAGATCGACGGCGTCTGGCGGCTGGCCGGCAACGCGGAGCGGCTGGTGCCCTCGGCGGTCAAGACGCTCATCTCGCGTCGCGCGGCACACCTGCCCGACGAGACGAAGGAGCTCCTGGCCGAAGCCGCCGTGCTTGGACGCCACTTCAGCCTGAAGGACCTGCATGAGGTCGAGCTGCAGGTGAACGGGAACTCACCGGCCCCGGCGGCCCTGGCCGTCGCACTTGCACCCGCGGTGTCGGCGGGTCTGCTCGCCGAGCATGCCCAAGAGGCGGCCGCCGATTACAGCTTCCAGCATGAGCAGGTCCGCGACTTCGCCGCCGCGACCTTGACCCAGGCGCGGCGGCGCGCGATCCACGCCGCGATCGTCCGGCTCTTGCTCTCCGGCGAACCTTCCCCCGGGAGCCTCCCGTTACTCGCCTTCCACGCGAAGGCCGCGGGCGACGCGGCGGTCTGCGTCCGCTTCTCGGTCGAGGCGAGCCGGAACGCACTGGCCGCGAACGCTCCGGAAGAGGTGCTGCGCGTGGTCGAGCTTGCGCTTCCCACCGCCGCGACCTCGCAGGAGCGCCTGGACCTGTTGGAGTCGCGCGATCGCGCGCTCGACATGCTCCGACGACCGAGCGAGCGGCTTGAGGGGCTGGCCGAGCTCTCGGCTCTGGCAGAGGCGCTGGGCGACTCGCACCTGGAGCTCGATGTGCGCCTGCGGCGAGCCGCCGCGCTTCGGACCGCTGAGGAGTACGAGCGCG
>JAXDJY010000180.1:0-2882 GCA_034667445.1 Actinomycetota bacterium
TCACCATCGGTACCGCGATCGTCTGTCTCGGGATCGCGGTGCTCGGCCTCTTGATCTTCACCGGCACATCGTTCGCCGCGGTGCGGGAGGCGCTGGCTGAGTTCCGCGAGGCGCGCGCCGAACGCGATCCCGTCGCGCGAACGGCCGACGACGCGCAGGAGCGCACCTCGCGCGCGGCTGGCCTGCGCGCATCGCTCCGCCTGGACGGGCCGACGGAGACCGCGCCGATGGTGGTCCTGCCCGAGGTCGATCCGGGCCCCGACATCGACGACCTGATCGAGGCGGACCCTGAACCGGCACCGGCGCGTGCGCGGGGCCGGACCGTGAGCACGGAGGACGGGCCGTACCACCTTCCGCCGATCGATCTTCTCCGCACAGCGCCGCCGTCGACCGCCGACGGGTCCGACGAGGAGTCGGTCATGCAGGCCCTGGAGCGCACGCTCGTTACCTTCGGCGTGGACGCACATGTGAAAGCCGCCCACCGTGGGCCGACGGTGACGATGTATGAGGTCGAGGTGGCCGCGGGCACGAAGGTGAATAAGGTCGTGAACCTGGGCAGCGATATCGCCTACGCGCTCGCAACTCCGGACGTGCGGATAATCGCGCCGATCCCGGGGAAATCGGCCATCGGTATCGAGGTGCCGAACAAGAACCGGGATTTCGTGATGCTGGGCGACATCCTTCGCTCGAAAGCGGCGAGGGAAGCGATGCATCCACTCGCTGTGGCGCTCGGCAAGGACGTGCACGGTCGAAGCCAGATGGTCAACCTCGCCACGATGCCGCACCTGCTCATCGCCGGGGCTACGGGCGCGGGGAAGTCGAGTCTCGTCAACAGCTTCATCACGTCGATCCTTATGCGGGCCACCCCCGAGGATGTTCGAATGATCCTCATCGATCCGAAGCGCGTAGAACTGAGTCACTTCGCCGAGGTGCCACACCTGCTCAGCCCGGTCATCGTGCATCCGAAGCGAGCGGCCGAAGCCCTCCAGTGGATCGTCCGCGAGATGGAGCTTCGCTACGAGACCCTGGCCACGGTCGGTGTCCGCGATATCGACGGGTACGAGGAAGGGCTGCGCGATGGCACGCTCCGGCTGCCCGTCGGCCATGAGGAAAAGTACGGCCACCTGCCCTTCATCGTGGTGGTCATCGACGAACTCGCGGACCTCATGATGGTCGCCCCGCGCGACGTGGAGGACGCGATCTGCCGGATCGCGCAGATGGCCCGGGCCGTCGGCATCCACCTTGTCGTCGCCACCCAACGTCCCTCGGTCGACGTCGTGACCGGCCTCATCAAAGCCAACATCCCTTCGCGCATCGCGCTCATGACCTCGTCGCAGGCCGACTCTCGCGTGGTGCTGGACCAGAACGGCGCCGAGAAGCTGGTCGGACACGGCGACATGTTGTTCGCTCCCGCGAACGCGAACAAACCCGCGCGCCTCCAGGCCGCCTGGGTGACGCAGCAGGAGATCCATTCGATCACCGACTTCATCCGCACCCAGCGCGAGGTCGTCTACGAGAACACCGTTGAAGGTCTCGGTCTGCCGCCGGGCGCGGGCGCCGACGGCGCCGGCGATCATGGTTTGGGGGGCGATGACGAACTCCTCGAACAGGCGGCGGAGCTCGTCATCCGCTCGGCCCTCGGATCGACCTCGATGTTGCAACGCAAGTTGAAGGTCGGGTTCGCACGTGCCGGACGCTTGATGGACCTGCTGGAGGAGAAAGGGATCGTCGGTCCCGGTCAGGGTTCGAAGGCCAGGGACGTGCTGGTGACGTGGGAAGAGTGGGAAGAACGCCGCTCGGCCTGACGGCTAGAGCGCGCCGACCCGGCGGGCGACATGGAACAGCGTGTCGGCGTGCTGCTGCGGGTCGATCATGACGTTCCCACTTACCCCGACCTGCCGCTGCCAGTAGCCGTAGATGGATTCCGCTTTCCACCCTCGATCGACAGCCCCCCGGTAGGAGCGCACCATCTCGCTACCGCTCCAGATCGCTTCCGGTGCCACGACGAACCCGCCGCGAGCTCCATCGATCGAGAGCCAGAAGGCGCCGATCAAGCCCCACTGGTCCTCGTCGAGGTGACCGGAAACCAACAGGAACCTCACGGGTCCCTCGGAGAGGCTGTCGGGGGTCACCACGGGGTCGTGAAGGGATGCGAGTGGCGATTCCTGCCAGGTCGTGGGTTCTTTATTCGTCATCGTGCCGTGATGGTAGCCACTCGGCATCGGCCGTGGCAGTGGGCGGAAGGCGGTTTCTCCCTACCGCCTACCCGCCCTCGGTCCTAGGCCATCCGCGGTTGCGGCGGCGACGTCTTCGGCCAGGATCACCCACTGCTGGTGATCGCGCCACTCCCCGTCGATCATGAGATAGCGCCGGGAGAGGCCCTCTTTCTTGAATCCGGCGCGGCGAACGAGTGCGATCGACGTCGCGTTCGCCGGTTGGATGTTGGCCTGCAAGCGGTGCAGTTCCAAGGGACCGAACGCATGGCGCAGGACCAGGCGGAGTCCTTCGCGCATGTAGCCCTCGCCCGAGAACGGGACGAACACGTAATAGCCCAGGTAGGCGTTCCGGAACGCACCGTAGAAGATCTGGGAGATCCCGAAGACACCGACGATGGCGTGGTCCTCGGTGCGGCAAACAACCAACCGTTCCTCTGACTTCCGCCTGCTCTTTCGCAGCAGGAGGTCGAACTCCTCCAAGGTGCGAGGAGGGTCCGACCACGGGTGGTGCAGCGCCGCGCTGTCGTGTACGCGCGCGAGGAACTCGTCACGGTCCGATGCGCGGATCCGTCGCAGGAACACCCGCTCGCCCTCGACCACGGCTCCGCGAGCGCTCACGGGTGCGCGGGTGCCCCGGCCGCGGCCCGCTCCCGCGCTTCCTGGATG
>JAXDJY010000181.1:0-3626 GCA_034667445.1 Actinomycetota bacterium
TGGGAGCGAGGCACGACGAACCAGATCGAGGGCAACCACGCCCGCGAGACAGACACCGAACGCCGCCGCCCAAACCAGCAGCTGTTGTCCGAGGTGTGCGTGACGGGTGATCGCCGGAACGCTCGGGAGCCGCGCGGCTAGTGACTCCCCGGATTGCGTCGTCAAGGGCACGAATAGCGTCGTTACGAACGTGCATACAACGACGAGCAGCCCCCACCGATGGCGGAACCGCGCCGAGAGGACAACGAACAACGTCGCGATCCCCGCGATCGGCAACAGCACGATGACGATGTGCAGCAGCAAGATGTGCGTCGGCAGTCCGAACAGGCTGCTAGGCATGAACGCTCCCACCGTCGAGGTCAGGGAAGGGTACGCCATCGGTCCTCGTGCGCCATCCTCCGGGGCGAACCCGTGCCCGGGCGGCCGAAACCCACAACCGGCCACACCCGCCGCACCGCATGCGGCCTCCTCCGTGTAGAACGCGATGGCCCGAGCGTGGCCGCATCCTCGCCCACCAGTTGGACGACCTCGCATCAAGATCCGACCTCATCGACGGGGGCGGCTGTGAGCGGATTCACTGGCAGGCATGGAGAGGGCGCAGCCTCACAACACCGCGCATCGATGGAAACCGTCCAACCGTTCGACGCGCGGTGAGTTCATCTGCAGTTCACCGAGACGACACCCGGTCTGGCAACACTGGAGGTCTCGTCGCGTGACGCACCGTCTTGCAACACCCGGGAGTCGCGGCGAACGGCGGCGTGGTGGAGGCGTGACTCGAGGCGCCGACCGGGCATTTCTCGTTCAAGGTTGGGCAAGCCAGGCCACGCACCCGACCAGGGGCTCCCCGCTAAAACCTCGAGGAGACGGGTCCCTCTAGCCACGGGGAAGGTGGCACAACAAGATGCCCGTCCTCACTTGACCAGTTCGCCTGCGTGCGCATAGGGTTGTTGGGGTCGCTCGTCCGTCGAAAGGGAATTATGCCGCGATACCTCGTCCAGCGGAACTTCGGCAATATCGACGATGAACATCTTGAGTTGCGTGCGCGCAAGAGCAAGATGCTCACCGAGACCGATTTCACCCAGATCACTTGGGAGCACAGCCACGTCGTCGGGAGCCCCGACGGTGCCGTCCGCACCTTCTGTATCTATTTCGCACCGGACGAAACCATCGTGCGTGATCATGCCGACGCGATGGGCGGACACCAGATCGAAGTGATCTACGAGATCGGCGGAGACGTCGCGCCATCGGACTTCACGAACTAGCAGGGTCCACTCGCGCTGCGCGCCGAAGGGTCTCCTCGTCCACCTGTGAGTGCTCGTATCGAAACCAGGCGACGCCGCGACGAAGACTGATGGCGCGACGCCGCGCCTCCTCGTCCTTCGGGATCAGCGAGAGGGCCTCCTCGAATAGGGCCACCGCCTCGGCGCTCGCCCAGGCGCGCTCGGCACGGTCGGCTGCCGTGAGCAGGTAGCTGACCGCCCGCTGCGGGTCCCCCGCTTCCTTCCAGTGGTGGGCGAGGATCGCGGCGATGCTGTCGGTCTCCGGCGCCTTCTGCTCGAAGAATTGCGCCACGGCCTGGTGTCGGTCGCGCCGGTCGCTCTTCGTGAGTGTCGAGTACGCCACGTCACGGATCAGGATGTGGCGGAACGCGTACTCGCGGTCGCCCTCGACCTTCGAGGAGGTCTCGGTTCGGACGAGGTCGCGTGATTCCAGGGAGTCCAATGCCCGGTCCAACGCATCCCCGCTGGTGCCGAGTCCGCCCAGCACACCACGCCAGAAGACCTTGCCCACCACGGCCGCGTCGTTCAGCACCGATCGCTCGTCCCTGGGGAGGGCATCGAGCCGCGCCGCGATCATCGCCTTCACCGTGGTGGGGAGAACGGCGCGGTCACCGCCCTCGGCGACCCACGACGACAGCTCCTCGATGAAAAGCGGATTCCCACCCGCGGTCGCCTCGATCTGCGCCGCGACCTCGCGATCCAACGATGACGTGAGCTGCGCCGCCAGGGCATGCGATTCCTCAGTTCCCAAAGGCTCGAGGCGGATCGTGAACGACGAGATCAGGCCGCCGCCCCACATCGGCCGGATGTCGAGCAGCTCGGGCCGGGCGAGGCACAGGAGCAGGATCGGCGTGTCCTTCATCCGGGCCGCCAGCGATTCGATCAGGTCGAGCATGCTCGGGTGGGCCCAATGGATGTCGTCGAACACCAGGAGGGTGGGCTGATCGTGCACGAGCGCCTCAACGAACCGGCGGGCGGCGTCGAAGACCTCGCGTCGATCTTCGGCGGAGGCCTCGGCAGTACCTACGAAAACGGCCAGCCGCTGCGCGATTTCAGGATCATCGACCCCTAGCCCTGCAAGGGAGTGCTCCAGCTTGTCGATCATGACCGAGTCGACGTCGAGCTCGAAGACCCCGGCCACTTCCTTCACCAGCTGCCCAAAAGCCTCGTAGCCTACGCTCTGGGTGTAGGGAAGTTCTCGCACCAGCAGGGATCGGCCGCCGGAGCTCTCCATCTGGTTCGCCAGCTCCGCCGCGACGCGGCTCTTGCCGATGCCCGGCTCGCCCAGGATCGTGACCAGGTGCGGGCGCCGCCCGGTCACCACGCGTTGCCAAACACCGTCGAGCAGGCCGAGCTCACTCACGCGACCTAGGAACGGCGTCTCGCTTGGGCGCTGCCCGGATTCGGTGAGGGGCTCGACGGCGAGCCAGGCGGGGACCGGGTCTCGCTTGTTCTTGGCGATGATGGGCTCGACGTCCTCGTAACGGATCGATCGGTGCGTGGCGCGGTGGGTCTCCTCGCCCACGAGTACGCGTCCCACCGGCGCGGCAGATTGGAGCCGCGACGCGGTGTTCACCATGTCCCCCACGACGAGCGCCGTACTCTCGGACGTGGGATCGAGCTCCACGACGGCCTCGCCGGTGTTCACGCCCACGCGCACACTCAGTTCGGCACCGAGCAGTTCCTCATTCAGCGCGGCAACGGCGACCGGGATCTCGAGGGCGGCGCGAACGGCGCGCTCGGCGTCGTCACCGCGGGCCACGGGGGCGCCGAACACTGCCATCACCGCGTCACCGATGAATTTCTCGACGGTCCCGCCAAAGCGCTCGATCTCCACGCTCACGCGCTGGTAGTAGTGCTCGAGCAGCTCGCGCACGTCCTCGGCGTCGGTGGTTTCCGACCGCGAGGTGTAGCCCACGAGGTCGG
The DNA here is from genome assembly GCA_034667445.1 of Actinomycetota bacterium. Classification (GTDB taxonomy): domain Bacteria; phylum Actinomycetota; class UBA4738; order UBA4738; family HRBIN12; genus JANXVR01. Next base: position 3,207 of record JAXDJY010000181.1, read on the forward strand.
CGAAGACCACCGAGATCACCTTCCGCTGTCGCTCCACGTCGGCCTCGGGCCCCGCGCGCGCCCCGCATGCTGCGCAGAACCGGGCGTCCTCGGACGCGATCGCTCCGCAATGGGTGCAGACCCACCCGATGCCCGCGCCGCAGGCCGCACAGAACCGAGACTCATCCGCGTTAGCTGCGCCGCAACTCGAACACACACTCACGGGGAAAGGATATCCCGGCGAGCGATTCAACAGCCTCCGTGAGCGGCGTGGCGCCACGCCCGGGCTGGTCGAGTTGTTGCGTCAAGTGGTCAGACGGATGCCAGACACTCATCTCGCACTCTCTGTCGTGGTGGGTGTGCCAACCTGGATGGATCGATGATGATGAGGTCGACGCAGTCGCCGTCTGTCATCCACCTCCTGGTCCTTCGTGGGCGACT
>JAXDJY010000182.1:0-7530 GCA_034667445.1 Actinomycetota bacterium
CGAAGACGTTCGCGCTGGATGCGGATTTCGAGCCGTCGATCCACGGCGCTGTGACCAAGCCCAACGCATACCTCGAGAACGTCTACATGGACGACCGTGGCGAGGTGGACTTCTTCAACGAGAACTACACGAAGAACGGTCGCGCTGTGTTCGAGATGCGAGACCTGCTGAGCTACGAAGATGCGATGAACGTCGGAACGGTCGACTACCTGCTCATCCTCAACCGGAACGAGAACATCATCCCCGCCGTCGCCAAGCTCTCACAGGAGCAGGCCGCCGCGTATTTCATGCTGGGAGAGACCACCGGAACGGCCGCGGGAGGCGCCGCCGAGGAGGGCAAGTTCCTTCGGGTGCCGGGGACCAACCCATTCTTCCCGCTGCCCCACGGTTTGCAGGGCAACCGGATGCTGGACCTGCTGGCGAGTCACCCCATCGAGGTGTACCTGCTGAACACCGGCCGGGTCGGCGGCAAGGACGGCGATGACCGCTCGAAGAAGCTGAAGATCCCGCACACCTCAGCCTGCGTGAAGGGGATCGCCGAGCAGACCATCGTGTTCGAAGGCGATCCCGACTTCGGCTACCAGGTCGCGTCCTCGGTGCCCGACATCGACGACATCCAACTCCTACAGCCGCGCAGGCTCTACGAGGATCAAGGCCGCGGTGACGAGTACGCGGCGATCGTCGAGCGGCTGAAAGGCGAGCGGGTCGCCCGACTCCAGGAGTTCCCGGAGCTCTCGGAAGAGATCATCAAGGCGGTCGGCTGACCGGTTCCTTCTCACGGCTCAAGAAGAATGCCGCGACGAACTGCACGACCGGTAGGGCCAACAGCAGGAGCAGGTACGCAGCGTGCGCACGCGCCTCGTCGACGAACGCCTGGCCCCTGGTGTCGATAGAGGCGTAGATCGCGAAGGCACCGCCAAGGGCGAACCAGAACCCGGCCCGGGCGGTCACGAAGACGGCGAACCAGACCTGATCACGGATGGCCTCCGACCCGCCCTCCATGGGCTTGCGGATCCAATGGACGACGGACCGCACACCCAAACCCGTCGAGACCGCCACGATCGCGTATTCGAGCCAGTGCACCGCGGGACCTCCTCATGCATTGCGCGTCCTCGGCGTTCGAGGCTAGCATTGCGCCCCTACGAACAGGAGGCCCCGTGGTCAACGCATACATCTTGATCCAGACGGAAGTCGGCAAAGCGGCAGCGGTCGCAGACTCGGTCCGAGGCGTGGCGGGTGTGGCCGAAGCCGAAGACGTGACCGGTCCCTACGATGTCATCGTTCGTGCCGAGGCGAAAACGGTCGACGAACTGGGCAAGCTCGTCGTGGCGAAGATCCAATCCGTCGAAGGGATCACCCGGACCCTCACCTGTCCGGTCGTTCACCTGTAGGCGGTGGTCCCACCCGTATCCTGGTCGGCGTGAAGGCCGCCGGGATCATGCGTTCGATCGTTGCGTCCACACTCGTATGGGTGACCTGGGGCTGGGTGCACGCCACCCCGGCCTTCGCGACCGCCCCCGCGCCCGCCAATGGTCGCATCGTCTTCGACGCGGTGGGTCTGGCCGCCGTGAACCCCGACGGCCGCGACACCACCGCGATCACCGCAGGTAACGACCAGTTCGCAGCCTGGTCCCCCGACGGAACGAAGCTTGCCTTCTCCCGCGGCACGCAGGGGAGCCGCGACATCTACGTCGTCAACGCCGACGGTTCCTCGCTGACCCAGCTCACGGTGAACGCTGCGGACGACTTCCAGCCCGCGTGGAGCCCCGACGGTTCGACGATCGCGTTCGTCACGGATAGGGGCGCCGGTGACGACGAGATCTGGACGATGGATGCGCAGGATGGAACGGGTCAAACGAACCTGTCCACCGCACCACTCAGCAACGAACTCTCGCCTACCTACACCCCGAACGGCTCTACGATCGTCTTCACGACGAATCGCGACGGCGACAAAGAGATCTACTCGATGCACGCGGGTGGCGGAGGCGGTCTGACCAACCTCAGCAGCGATCCGAACCACGACGACACCCACCCCAACGTCTCTCCGGACGGCTCGCTGGTGACCTATGAGCAGGACACCGCGGACATCGGCGAGATCTTCTCGATGTCCGCGGCCGACGGCAGCAACCCGACGGACTTGACGAACTCACCGGCGGATGACTCCGACCCGGCGTGGTCGCCCGACGGTTCGATGATCGTGTTCGGCCGAGGCGGTTCCTTGGAGGTGATGAACGCCGACGGGACCGGACAGGCCGGGCTCGGGATCGCGGGGTCGGCGCCGGATTGGCAGCCCCTCGCCTGTACGGCGGTAGGCACGCCAAGCGCCGACGTGCTCGTGGGAACGCCGGGCAACGACGTGATCTGCGGGCTCGGGGGCGACGACACCATCAGCGGGCTCGGGGGCGGTTCAGACGTCGTGATCGGCGGCAGTGGTTTGGACACGCTTGATCTTTCAGATCAGACAACATCCGTGAACGCGAACCTCGCCCTGGATCACGTTACCGGTGACGGCACGGTGAACCTCCAGGAGGTCGAGAACTTGATCGGATCCCCGTTCGCCGACACGTTGAGTACCGTCGCGCCCGGGAACGCGCGCTTGGTGTTCGATCGTGGACCCGGCGCGTCGAAGCCGCTGGATATCTTCGGCTCCGCCGCCGACGGGTCGGACGTCCAGCACCTCATCTCGAACAAGGCCGATGACTACGATGCCGCATTCTCCCCGACAGGCGACCGGATCGCCTTCTCCTCGAACCGAACGGGCAACTACGAGGTCTTCACCGCCTCGGCAGGTGGGACTGGCGTGAACCGCGTGACGAGCAACCATGCGTTCGACGGCATGCCGTCGTGGACCCCCGACGGAAGGATGATCGTGTTCGCCAGCAACCGGGACGGCAACTATGAGATCTATCGGTGCCTCGCGAACGGCTCCGACGTGCGACGCCTCACCCGCACGGGCGGCGATGACCTCTACCCGAGCGTCTCGCCGGACGGGAGCCGCGTCGCGTTCCAGAGCGATCGGTCGGACAAGCCGCAGATCTATGTCATGGATCTTGCCGGCGCCGATGTCCATCGGCTGACCAACAGCGCCGCCCCGAACTTCGAACCGTCGTGGTCCCCCGACGGCCGATCGATCGTGTTCATGCGCCAGTTCGGCGGGCAGATGGACCTGTATACGATGTCAGCCAACGGTTCCGGGCAGGACAGGATCACCACCAACGCCTCGCAGGAGTTCGACCCCGCCTGGTCACCCGACGGAACACGGCTCGTCTTCAGTTCGGATCGCGCGGGCTCCTACGACCTCTACACCGCGAGCCCGACCGGCAACGCCATCCAACAGGTCACGTCCACGGGTGGACTGGATGAGTACCCTTCCTGGGCCGCGACCTGTGGCCTGGCGCCCGGACAGGTGCCGATGGATTGCAGCGACCTCGTGGACAACTCGATCGACGGGGGCGGCGGGAACGACCGCATCTTCGCCGGACGAGGGAACGACATGCTCACCGGTGGTTCCGGGAACGACATCCTGGTAGGAGGCGCGGGTGACGACTCGCTCTTCGGCGATGCCGGCACCGACATCCTGGCCGGCGGCCCCGGCGTCGGCAGCGACTCGCTCAGCGGCGGGGACGGCAGTGACACGTTGCTCACGCTCGACGGCTCGGGGACCGACTCGGTTTCGGGAGGTTCGGGAGCGAACCACTGCGTGGTCGATGCGAAGGACATCACGCACGGCTGCTGAGCTGCGCCGATCTCTCGGTCAGCCCTCGAGCTCTACGGCAGCCGTGCTCTTCGATCGTTCTGCCCGCTGCCGCTCGATCGCGAGGTCCAGCAACCGGTCGATCAATGCATCGTAGGGAAGGCCAGAGGCCGCCCACAGCTTCGGATACATCGAGATCGAAGTGAAGCCGGGGATGGTGTTGATCTCGTTGACGAACACCCCTCCGTCCGCACTGAGGAAGAAGTCGACCCGGGCCATCCCCCAGCACTCGATGGCCCGGAACGCGGTCACCGCCATCCGCTGGATCGCCGCCTGGACCTCCTGCGTGAGGTCGGCCGGGATGATGAGGTCCGCGCCGTCGGCATCGAGGTACTTAGCCGCGTAGTCGTAGAACTCGTGCCCCCGCGGAGCGACCTCCCCACAGCTGGATGCAACCGGGTCGTCGTTGCCCAACACCGCGCACTCGATCTCGCGGGCATCCTCGAACCCCTTCTCGACCACGACCTTCCTGGCGAAGCGGAACGCGGCGTCCATCGCGTCGTCGAGTTCGTCCGGACCGTGGACTTTGGTGATGCCAACGGAAGATCCAAGCGTCGAGGGTTTCGTGAACACCGGGTAGCCCATCGCCGAGAGCCGCGCGGTCACACCCTCGGCGTCCTCCAGCCATTCCGGCTCTCGAACGACCTCGTAGGGGCCCACCGCGATGCCCGCCGCGGCGAACAGCACCTTCTGGAATGCCTTGTCCATCCCGACCGCCGACCCCAGCACACCCGCTCCGACGTAGGGGGTCCCGGCCAACTCCAAGAACCCTTGTACTGCACCATCTTCGCCCATCGGCCCGTGCAGCACGGGGAACACCACATCGATCGGCTCCCGCGATCCATCGGCCGCGACCAACTCGCTCGAGCCCGACCGCGCGGAGAGCTCGACGGGGCGAGCCGCATCGTCGGTGACCTCGGGCATCACGCCGGTCTCGCCCGGCAGCGCAGGGACCGCAGGCAGCCGGTGCCAGTGACCCTCCTTCGTGATACCGATGAGGATGATCTCGTTCCGTTCGGGGTCGAGTGCGTCTGCGACCGAGCGCGCGGAGATGCAGCTGATCTCGTGCTCGGCCGAACGGCCACCGAACAACAGCGCGACCCGGCGCCTGCCGCTCACACCTTCTCCAATGCGTGCGATACGTCGTCGAGAAGATCATCGGCGTCCTCGATACCGGCGCTCATCCGCACCAGCCCGTCACCGATGCCCGCCGCCATGCGGTCCTGCGGCGAGTACTGCCGGTGCGTGGTGCTGGCCGCATGGCTCACCAACGTGTGCGTACCCCCGAGCGATGTGGCCACCCACGCCACCCGGAGCGCGTCACAGAACGTCATCCCGGCCTCGACCCCACCGGCTATCTCCACGGCCAGCATCCCACCGAAGCCCCGACCGCCGAACATCGAGGCGGCGATCGAGTGGTGCGGGTGGGAGCGCAGCCCGGGGTACCAGACCCGTTCGACTTTCGGGTGGGCCTCAAGGTAGGTCGCGAGCGCCGCCGCGTTCGCGGAATGGCGATCCATCCGGAGCGCGAGGGTCATCAGGCCGCGGAGACAGAGCCACGCTTCGAATGGCGCGAGCGTGCCGCCTGTCTCGATGACGGTGTCGCGGAGGGCAGCCCGGCCAGCCTCCGTGCTGCACACCACACCGCCGATGAGGTCGTGATGTCCGCCGATGTACTTGGTCGCCGAGTGAGCGACGAAGTCGAACCCGTACACCGAGGGGTTGACGAGGTAAGGGGAAGCGAACGTGTTATCGACGCTCGCCGGTACCCCGTGTTCGTTGCAGAGAGCGCCGAGCGCGCGGAGGTCTACCACGGACATGGTCGGATTCGCGATGGTCTCGACGTGGAAGAACGCGGCCCCGGGCAGGGCGGCCGCCACAGCGTCCGGTTCGCTGGCGTCCACCAGATCGACCGCGATGCCGTACCGGGGAAGCACCTTGGTCAGCAAGGCATAGGTGCCCCCGTAGAGCGCCGTCGACGCGACGGCACGGTCTCCGGCCGCGGCCAGCGTTGTGAATACCGTGTGGAGCGCCGCCATCCCGCTCGCGAACGACATCGCCGCCTGGCACCGCTCCAGTTCGGCCATCTGCGACTCGAACGCATCCAGCGTCGGATTCCCGTACCCGCGCGTGTACGTGTTGCCGGGTTTCTCGAACGAGATCGTCGCGGCATAGTCCGCCGACGAATCGAACCGGAACAACGAGGTCTGGAAGATCGGGACGCTCGGGGTCTCCTGCTCCATCGCGGGCCGAACACCGTGAACGGCGCGGGTCGAGAAGCCTGGCTCCCGGGTCATGGCCGCCAGCCTACGACCACGACCGTGGATATCGGTCGCGGAGGTTGGTGACCATGCCGGTGAGGGTCCGCATGAGCTCGGCCGTCATGTCCTTGACGGCGTCCCGATCGTCGATCTCCCCCGCACGCGAGCTGAAGTCCACGGGTTCGCCAACGCTGGTCCATACCGGCCGGCCGTATCGGAGCGAGCCCGGGCCGGACTTCTGCCACACCACCTGGGAGCCCCAACTGGCCATCGGAGTGATCGGCACCCCCGACATCAGGCTCAGCCGAACCGTCCCCGTCCTGCCCTCCATCGGCAGGTGATCCTCGCGCTTGGTTACCGTCCCCTCCGGATAGATGACGACCACCTCACCCCGATCGAGGGCCTCGTTCGCCTTTCGGAGGGGAGTCACGTCGCCGGTCCCGCGCGATACCGGGATCTGTCCGGCTCCTCGCAGTGCCCTGCCCACGAGGAACACGTCGAACAGCTCCTGCTTGGCGAGGAACCGCGGGCGCCGACCCGCGTCGATCACCGCACACCCGTTGGAGAAGGGGTCGAGGTAGGAGAGGTGGTTGCAGGCCACGATGGCCGGGCCATCCGCCGGGATACGCTCCATCCCCCGGACCCGGAACTTGAACCAGAAGCGAACCGGTGGAACGGCCAGCTTGGTACAGACCTGGTACCACGGCTCCGGGCGCTGGCTCCCCACGGTGTTCCTCTTATGCCCGCGACGCCGAGCGTGGTTTGGCTCGCCGCATCAGCCACCACGCGCCCGGCAGGAGCGCGGCCGCGGCGAGGAGCTTGATGAGGTCGCCGATGATGTACGGGTAGAGCCCCGCCTCGAAGGTCGCGTTCCAGGTCACGCGATGTCCCACGAGCGCGGGAAGGGCGTGATGGAGCCACGGCACGCCCACCGCGTAGATGACGACCTCCCCCAGGAGCATCGCCCCGATAGCACTCCGGAAACTCCGATCCCACCCGCGGCGGGCCAGCCACCCCACCAAGGCTCCGGCCAGCGCGAACCCCCAGAGGTACCCACCTGTCGCACCGACGAACTCGATGACCTTCAGGCCGGTATCGTGCCCCCCGTTCTGATTCACCGCGAAGACCGGCAGACCCACAACGCCCTCGAGGAGGTAGAGCAACACCGTCGCCGTGCCCAAACCCGGTCCGTACGCGGCGCCGACCAGCAGCACGCCCAGCGTCTGGCCCGTGATCGGGACGGGCGTGAATCCGAGGTGGATGGAGATCTGGGCAAGACCGGCGATGAGCGCGCTCCCCGCCGCCGCGCACACAACCTGGAACACCAGGCGTGCGGACGAATGCGATCGGGACGGGGCGAGTGTGAGTGCCAGCGTTGACACTGGTATCGGCCTCCTTCAGGCGGGTCGAGTGGTTCGTCGGCGCGGGCGAGCCGTGAGCTTACCGCGCGGCTCGGCTAGGCTTGTGCACCCGTGCGCGCCATCGTCCTTCCCGTGAAATCTCTCTCCGAGGCCA